>CAYOLM010000207.1:0-3228 GCA_964404785.1 uncultured Mizugakiibacter sp. | reverse complement strand
AATCCATGACCACGCACGAATATATCAACGGCGTCAAACAACAGGGCTGGACGCCATTCCCTGGAAAATTGTGGCAACGCAATTATTATGAACATATTGTTCGCAACGAACCGGAATTGAACCGAATCCAGCAATACATCATCAACAACCCGGCACAATGGGAATCCGATCGTTTATATGTGCGTAGGGGCAGGCCCCCGTGCCTGCCCTCTGTCCGCGAATCGACACCAACATACGCAATGGAGGCGTGGATGGTATGACCCCTATTGCCGAAGACGCCATCGAACAAACTACCCTGCAATGGCTGGAGAATCTTGGTTGCGGGGTTGCCTACGGCCCGGATATTGCCTTTGACGGGCCGTTTCCAGAACGTGACGAGGAGGCCAACTACACTGACATAGTCCTGATGGGGCGGCTACGCTCGGCGTTGGAATGTATCAATGCCAGCTTGCTCACCGACCGAGCCGCAGAGGTGAAAATCTCTGACCTGCGGAGCCAGCATTCGGGCCTGTGACAAGGCGATCACAAAGAGAACTGGTGCGCCCGGCGGGATTCGAACCCACGACCCCTGCCTTCGGAGGGCAGTACTCTATCCAGCTGAGCTACGAGCGCATGGCAGCTATTGTCGCATATCTGCAACCGCTTGCCGCCCCTCCGAGTTTGGCCGGGATTCGTACCCGGGGTATGCTCGAAACAGGTTCATGGTGTGATCGAAGAATATGGCGGCTAGCTACGTACACGGTGCAAGTTCCACGCCTTTGCTCGGTACCACGATCGGCGGGTTTCTGGATCGGGCGGTGCAACGCTGGGGCGAGCGGCCTGCGCTGGTAGTACGCGAACAAAATGTGCGCCTGAGCTATGCCGAGTTGGGCGCCGCCGTGGAGCGACTGGCAACTGCGCTGTTGGCCAGCGGACTCGAACCGGGCGACCGGGTTGGGATCTGGGCGCCGAACCGTAGCGAGTGGGTGTTGACTCAGTTCGCCACCGCCCGGGCTGGGCTGATCCTGGTCAATATCAACCCGGCCTATCGTACCCATGAGCTCGAGTACGCCCTGAACCAAGCTGGATGCTCGATGCTGCTGTTGGCACGACAGCACAAGAGTTTGAACTATTTAGAAATGCTGCGCGAACTGGCCCCGGAGCTGGCCAAGGCCGAACCCGGGGCACTACAAGCCCAGCGCCTGCCCGATCTGCGCACGGCGGTCCTGCTGGATGACTCCCCCGAACCCGGGGTGCTGGGCTGGGAGGCCCTGCTGGAAACGGCGACGGAGGCCGCACTAGAACGGGTTTGCGCTCTCGGGGCCCAACTGAACTTCGACGATCCGATCAACATCCAGTTCACCTCGGGTACCACCGGCCAACCCAAGGGTGCCACCCTGACCCATCACAATCTGCTCAATAACGGCTTTTTTGTCGGCGAGGCCATGCACCTGACCGAGCAGGATCGGTTGTGCATTCCGGTGCCTTTCTATCACTGTTTCGGTATGGTGTTGGGCAACCTGGCTTGCGTTACCCACGGCAGTTGCATGGTGATTCCGGGGGCGGGCTTCGATCCACTCACCACCCTCGAAACTGTGGCCGCAGAACGCTGTACCGGCCTGCATGGGGTACCAACCATGTTTATTGCCGAGCTCAACCATCCGCGTTTCGACGAGTTCGATCTGGGTTCGCTGCGTACCGGCATCATGGCCGGATCGCCCTGCCCGATTGAGGTCATGCGTCGGGTCGTGAACGCTATGCACATGCGCGATGTCACCATCGCCTACGGCATGACCGAAACCAGTCCGGTAAGTTTTCAGACCACCCCGGATGATCCACTGGAACGTCGGGTGAGTACGGTCGGTCGGGTGCACCCCCACGTCGAAGTAAAGATCATCGACGCTGAAGGCCACATCGTGCCGCGCGGGACAACCGGTGAGCTGTGCACGCGCGGCTATTCGGTCATGCTGGGCTATTGGAATGACGAGCTACGCAGCCGCGAAACCATCGATGCCGCCGGCTGGATGCACACCGGCGATCTGGCGGTGATCGACACCGAGGGCTACGCCAACATTGTTGGCCGGATCAAAGACATGGTCATCCGCGGTGGTGAAAACATCTATCCCCGTGAAATCGAAGAGTTTCTTTACACTCATCCACAAATCCTCGATGTACAGGTGTTCGGCATCCCCGACCCGAAATACGGTGAGGAACTGTGCGCCTGGATTCAACTCCACAAGGATCAACAGCTAAGCGATAAAGATATTCGTACTTTCTGTGAGGGCCGCATTGCCCATTACAAGATTCCCCGCCATATCCGCTTCGTGGACAGTTATCCGCTGACCGTCACCGGCAAGGTGCAGAAGTTCCACATGCGCGAAACCATGATGCAGGAACTCGGCCTTGAGGTGGAACACACGGCTTGACCCTGAAGCGTTCCTACTCACCCGCACCTATGGCCGGAGAGGATGCACATTCAGTCCGGCGAGCGAGTCTCTCGGCGAAAAACATACAAGGCCGCAACTATGCCGAGCATCGACACCAGGGTCATGTAAAACGCCACATTACCACCGACGTGCGTGAACAACAGGGCGATAATGAACGACCCAAGAGTGCCGCCAAGTGCAGAAAATACGACGATCAATCCGGTCATCGAGGCCTGTCGCTCAACCGGAAGAGTGCTCAGCATGACCGAGTTGACCACCGGATAGATCGGTGCCATCAACAGTCCTATTAACGGAAATATATAGGCCACAAAGGGCGCACTGAACCAGCTGTCATCCACACGTACATGCACATGTGAGGCCAGGGGTAACACCAGCAACACCAGCACGGCCATACCCAGTAGACAGAAATTGAGCAATGGATACCAGGATATTCTGCGCAACACATAGCCGGCCAGGAGCCGTCCCAATGCCAGTCCCCCGGCAAAGATACTGGCCATCTGCACACTTAGCGCGGAGGGAAGATGCAGGACCTGACGATTGAAGGTTGGTAGCCAGGTGCCCAACCCTTGTTCGATAAGAACATAGAGAAAGATCGAGACGATAAATGTATAGACCACCGGTTTGCTTAGTAGCCGTAGCATATCGACAAATTCGCCACCAGGCTGCGTTGGCTTGCGCTTCGCGGCCGCTTCATCCAGCGTCGCCAAACTGAGGGTGACGATTACCACCACGCAGGCGCCCGCAATCACCCAGTACACATGCACCCAGACCAGGCTTGCTGGTGCTTGAGGATTAATAAAGG
>CAYOLM010000206.1:0-3230 GCA_964404785.1 uncultured Mizugakiibacter sp. | reverse complement strand
CGGGATGACAGAAAAAGCCTTGCGCTCCACCCGGGATGACAGGATTTTTTGTGGTATCCATACCCTCTCGTCATTTTCTGGTGACATCACTCTGCAGACGACCCGCATTTCAATAGCCCGCCATAAATCGCTGCTGCAACCCTCCGGCCCTTTTTACCGGCGTGGCAATGGCCATTCTCAGGGCGGCATCGCTACCCCATATTTCCACCACTTGCCGGGCCCGCGATACCCCGGTGTAGAGCAGCTGCCTTGACAGAATACGGTTGTCGGCATCCGGCGGTAGCAGTAGGGCGACGTGATCGTATTCTGAACCCTGACTCTTGTGGATGGTGAGCGCGAACGCTCCTCGATGCTCAGGCAGACTGCCGGGGGCAAGGCATTTGACGCGACGCTGGCTTGCGGAATCTTGGACGGATGCGGTGGCCGTCGTAGCTCTGGGCGCAGTTACTTCGAACCATACGCCCAGCTGACCCTGTTCATCGCGCAGGCACAGGCCTACATCGCCATTGAACAGGCCCAGCGAGTAGTCGTTGCGGGTAATGATGACGGCACGTCCCGGATACCAGCTGGCACCGGTATAGCCATCGAGTTGGCTGCTGAGGGTTTGCCCGATCACCGCATTGACCTGTTCGGCACCCCACTCGCCTTCGCGCAGGGCGCACAGCAGCTGACGCCTGCGCAAGCCATTGAGTGCCTTCAGCACCCGCTCCTCACCTTGTGTAGGCACAACATCGCAAGCACCGCTCTGCTCCAGCAAGCGATGCAGTTGTCGGCACCATGCACCGAGTGTCCGGGACAGATCCCGGGAGCTAGTCAACTTGCGCCGGATGGCCTTGGGTCCCGCAGCTTGCCAGGCCATTTCAAAGGCTTTGTTATTACCACCAAGAATGGCTGCATTGATGGATACCAGCGCCATGTCGGCGCGAAAACTGTGGTGAAGTCGAACCAGCTCGGGTGCCGCCTGGGATTCCAGTACGCTGACCAGATCCAGCAGCACCGAGCCGCTACCCACCGAGGTGAGCTGGTCGGCATCACCCACCAGAATCAGCGTGGCATCACTCTTCAAGGCCTCCAGTAACACCCGTAACATGGCCAGATCGACCATAGATGCCTCGTCGACGACAACGATATCTGCGGGAAGTGGATTATCGGCATGGTGACTGAAGCCACCGTGATGACCACGGCTGCCAAGCAGGCGATGCAAAGTACTGGCCTCGGCTGCCAACACCGCTTGCAGATACGGCTGCCAGCTTGGGGGAAGTGGTCGCTGGACGTGCTCACGCAAGCGCTTGGCGCCATCGTGTAGAGATTCAGACAATCGCTGAGCCGCCTTGCCGGTCGGGGCGCTGATGCGGATTACCGGCGCCGCCTCAGCACGATCCACATGGTCCTTGACCAGCATGAGCAACATCCGCAACACGGTGCTGGTCTTGCCCGTGCCGGGGCTGCCGGTGAGTACGAACAAACGTCGTCCCAGCACTGCAGCTACGGCCTGGCGTTGGGGTTGCACGCAGTCATCCGCCTGGCCATGGAATAGCACATCAATAGCAGCCATCGACACCGTCCCAGCCGTCCGGCTCGCTGCCCGGCGTGCCTGAATGTGCCGCGCGACCGCCACTTCGTAGATAAAGTTACGACGCAAGTAGAAGTAATCGTGATCCACGATGAACGGGGTATTAACTATGCCAGGATCCTCACTCGCAACACTGACCATGGGCTCCGCATGCAGCGCGGTGCGTTGAGGGCCATCCAGTGCGGGCATGCCATGACGATCGGCATCAGGACCTCTCAGCAGCAGCGCGCTATCGCCATTGCCCTCAGCCAGGCTGGCCCAGCCAGCTAGCTGCGCGAGCAATGGCGAGCCACCGTGGAGGACAACCCAGCGCGCCACCGCCCGATCCAGCGCCCGCCATGCTGCCGGTGCTGAAGCCAGCTCAGGCAGCGGGCGGAAATGATAGCCACCCAGGCGAGCTGTGTTCATACCGTCTCCAAGGTGGCCTTGCGGCTACTCAACACGACAGCCACGGCATCCAGCAGGGCATCCGGGAAACGCTGCCGCCAGATGCCAGTAGCGGGAGCCAGACCAGCGGCACGAATGAACAGGTAGAAACATTCACCGAGCTGCCGGTGTCGCTCGTAGCTAGCACCGAGACGCTGTTTCAGGTAGCGATCCAGCGCCACGGTATACAACAATGCCTGGAAACGGTAATCGCTGTGATCCATGGTGGCGAGCAACGCATCGCCCTGATAATCGGCCAAGCTATCACCCAGATAATTGCCCTTGTAGTCGAGTACGTGGTAACGACCGCAGTAATGGAAAATCAGGTCGATCTTGCCGTTCATCAGTCCGCTCAGGATTCTGCTGCTGCGTGGCACCAGATCGGCTTCGCCGTGCTGCGCACAGGCCTGCCGCAAGGCCTTCATAGAAACCCGCTCAAGGGGAAAATAGAACTCCATCTCAACCCGTAGATCGCCGCTCGGCAAGCTCGCCAGACAGAGTTCCGGGTGGTCTTGACTGTCCAATGGGGCCTCCAGGGCCCCCTGGATACGCCCGGCCAGCGTCTCGATCAGTGTCGCCTGCTCGATATCCTGACGCCGTACCCCGGCAGCATTGAGCCAGAACTCAATCAATGGGTGCTGTTCTGACATCGGTACCCCGATAGCCCGATGTTCGAACACAGCATGTACGGCGTTACCAAAATCGGTACCGCGCACGGTGGCCAAAGCCCGCAGTTGGGGGTGGGCTGCAGCTGTATCGGGTTCCGGCATCAGGGCAGCCCGGTGATTACTCACAGCTGGCTCCTCTTCGATCCTGATGGCAAGATTGTCGAGATCGTCTTCATCGTCGGCAGCGGCATCCGGATCCATGGCTCCACCTCGCCCCAGCCGGGTCAGCGTGGTAAAGCTGTGCCGGGCTTCCAAGGGACCCGGCGATCTGGGGGGCAGGCAACGGGCCTGACGCACCGGGCGATCGACGTGGGCAGCGATAAAACTATGCACCTCCTCCGGCCGCCAACCTTCGATCCACTGGATCCGGGGAGTCATTGTCGACAATTCAGCGGATCCCCATGGTGGCGCCATGCGTTGCAGCATCACATCGAGAGCGCTGCGTGCCGTACCGGCAGCGGCTTTGTTGGTGCGTTTATTCATACCACGCTCAGGTGGCAGGGCATACACATGACAGGCATGGATGGCGCGGGTCAAGGCGACGTAGAGCACCCGAAAACGCT
>CAYOLM010000205.1:0-3237 GCA_964404785.1 uncultured Mizugakiibacter sp. | reverse complement strand
TCGGCCGGGTACTGTTTGCCGGCAATCGGGCTCGGGTCGGTCTGCCTGAGGAGGGAGCACTGTCCATTTCTCTCTACGAAACAGCGGCCACTGCCCAGCCAGCGGACAAGGAAACCCCATGAATCCCGCTTCCTTGCCCGACAAGGTACGCCCCCTGCTGCATGCAGCAGGGGTGCTGCCAGTGCTCACGGTCAATGATGTCGACGAATCTATCGCAGTGGCCAGAGCCTTGCTTGCCGGCGGACTTAAAACGCTCGAAATCACCCTGCGCACTCCAGCAGCACTTGATGCACTGCGTGAGGTCAAACGCACCCTGCCACAAATCGTGATCGGCGCAGGCACGGTTCTCAATGCAAGCCAGGTTGATGCTGCAATTAAAGCCGGGGCAGATTTTCTGGTCACCCCCGGCACCCCATCTACCCTTGCTGCGACTCTCGCCGAAGCACCTATTCCGGCCATTCCCGGTGCTGCAACCCCCACCGAAATCATTGCTTTGCTACAGCACGGTTTTGGGGTGGTGAAACTGTTTCCAGCCTCAATCCTCGGCGGTACGGCTATGCTACGCGCCCTGCGTGGACCGTTTCCCGAGCTAGGTTTCTGTCCCACCGGCGGCATCCGTGAAGACGATATGGGCGAATACCTTGGCGAAGCCAATGTGGTCGCAATCGGTGGTTCGTGGATGGTGCGCCCGGAATGGTTGGCTGAGCGTAATTTCGATGCCATCACCGCCAGTGCCCGTCGTACCCGGCAGCACATCGACGCACTGCGCAAGGCTCACAGCTAACCGGCCGGGAAAGGGCTACAGCTCGGTACCATAGCGGATGCCCACTGCGTGGTCGTGGCTTGTTCACTAGATTTCCACCTGTGCGGGAATGATGAGAATGACTGCGGGCACCACAAAAAATTCTACCATCCCGGATCTAAACCCGGGATCCAGGATGGGTGTCTACAGCGAAGCAAACGAGCTGCGCATCCATGGACGCTGCTAACAGAAGTCCATCCACTGCAGGAGTCTCTGCAGACAGTTATCTACGCGAAACAGTCTCTAAATAAAACGCTTCAAACAGGATAAAGCATTACACTCGAAAAACCGGGTGAACCCGATAACACAACGTCTGTGGTGTCATCACGCTTACGCAACATGGGTACATACTGTCTTTGCAGACCGCACACTCCGGCATCCCGTTATCACCTTTAACCTGCTAGTCTGCGACACCTTTCTGAGCCGAGCGAAAACACCGACAACACCATGCACGAACTGGAACTTACCCACGCTTTGCGATCACTGGTAGCCTTGCTGGCTATCGTCAATCCGCTGGGTGCGATTCCCCTGTTTATTGCCATAACGAATGGCCAAAGTCGCTTGCAGCGACGCCATACCTCCCGAGTAACGGCAATTGCCGTCGCCATTACCTTGCTGATCGCCGCCTTTCTAGGTCGCTGGATCCTCGCCTTGTTTGGAATTGATCTCAATGCGTTTCGAGTCGGTGGCGGTCTGCTGATCCTGATGATGGCGATCCAGATGCTGCAGGGTCGACCTAACCGAACTCGCCAGACCAACGAAGAGACAGAAGAAGGCGTGGAAAAGGATGACGTAGCCGTGGTTCCATTGGCAATACCTTTGCTGGCTGGGCCGGGAAGCCTCTCCGCAGTCATCATCACCGCACAAAATCTGCACGAGGCGAGCAGTTATCTTTTCATGGTCGTCAACATCCTGCTGGTGGCACTGGCCGTATTCCTGACCTTGCGGGTTGCCGTACCACTTTCAGCCCGCCTGGGTGAAACCGGCATTCGCATCGCCACCCGGATCCTTGGCTTGATGCTGGCGGCAATCGCGGTGCAGTTTATGGTGATCGGCCTGAAGGCACTACTTCCTGGTCTGGCGTGAAATGGTGGCGAGGGGCAACTTACCTTGACCTCGCACCGCTGATCGCTCGCAGCGTCCACAGCACGGTACGGCAGCCTGACACTGGCGCAGCTAACCGCCGCAGTTGATCATATCCCATACTCTCGTTTCTCCCTCTAGCGCGTCAGCCACCCTAGTTCTTTTTTTGCTTAGCCTCCGGACGTGCGTTGACCAGGGTCAGATTGCCGTCGAGATCAGCATAGCCGGCAAATCCAAAGGATAGCTGCAAGCCCGCGAACCAGCGCAACTGCGGGTTCTTAATATCGTATTTTTCGCTTGGCTTCAGCAGTACGGTCTTAGGTAATTTCTTGGTTTCTTCGAGATAGCGAAAGTGGCTGGCCAGCTCTTCCTTTGATAGCAGTGCACCACCCAGCATGAACTGTCCGTCTTTGTAGGTTTCGATGACCATACCGTAATGCTTGGGCATAACCGCTTCGACGCTCTTACCCTTGTGTATATATGGGTTGCAGGCAGTCAGACCCAACACTCCGGCCAGTACAGCTGAGACAAAAATTAGGGAGCGGAACTTTGGAAAAATGACTTTCATGGATAGGACCTCGGAATATTGGGAATCAGGCACGGGGAAGGGTTACGCCGGTCTGGCCCTGATACTTGCCACCACGATCCCGATAACTGACTGAACAGGTTTCATCGGATTCGAGGAACAACATCTGGGCAATGCCCTCATTGGCATAGATCTTCGCAGGCAAGGGGGTGGTGTTAGAAAATTCCAGGGTCACATGCCCCTCCCACTCCGGCTCCAGCGGCGTAACATTGACGATGATGCCGCAACGCGCATAGGTACTTTTGCCAAGGCAGATCGTGAGTACCTTGCGGGGAATCCGGAAAAATTCGACCGTACGGGCCAGAGCGAAAGAGTTGGGCGGGATGATGCAGACTTCAGACTGCACATTGACAAAACTACGGGCATCGAATGCTTTGGGATCGACGATGGTGGAATTGATATTGGTGAACACTTTGAATTCATTGGCACAGCGCACGTCATACCCGTAGCTTGAAGTACCGTAGGAAATGATCTTGTTGCCATCGCGTTGCTTGATCTGCCCGGGTTCGAAAGGCTCGATCATGCCATGCTCCTCGGCTTGCCGACGAATCCAAAGATCGGACTTGATACTCATACCTGCTCCTGAACGCAATTCAGTCGTCGCGTACGACGATCTTGGGGAATGCGATGCGTTTGTTACGGGCCTGTAAAGCCAGGTGTGCAGCGGTGCGTCGCGCGATCTCCCGGTAGCGCAGAGCGAGTTCCGATTCCGGTTCGGCAACTACCGTGGGGCGACCCTGATCGGCTTGCTCCCGAATACGGATAT
>CAYOLM010000204.1:0-3261 GCA_964404785.1 uncultured Mizugakiibacter sp. | reverse complement strand
CATCGAGCAATTCACGGATGGGATCCGGCAGATCGAGCAGGCGCAGCAAATTGGACACAGCGGCGCGGGAGCGACCGACGGCTGCAGCGGCCTGTTGGTGGGTAAGCTCGAACTCATCCAGCAGTCGTTGCAGGGCTCGAGCTTCCTCGATGGGGGTGAGTTCCTCGCGCTGAATGTTCTCAATCAGGGACATGGCGAGTACGGCTTGTGGGGCCACATCTCGAACCAGTGCAGGTAACTCGCTCAGTCCGGCAAGTTGCGCGGCACGCCAGCGGCGTTCACCAGCGATGAGCTCGTAGCGGTTGCGGCCGATGGCGCGGACCACCACTGGCTGGATCAGCCCCTGGGCCCGAATCGACGCGGCCAGCTCCTCCAGGCGATCCTCATCCATGTGTCGTCGTGGTTGGTACTGACCGGGTTGGATGAGCTGGATACCCAGGTTACGTAGTTGGTCTTCCTGTTCGCCACCCACTTCGGCAGAACCGCCGAGCAGTGCGTCCAGGCCGCGTCCCAATCCTCGTTTCTTGGCGGTCATCGATGCCCCTTGGCCATTTGGACGGTAGGTGTCAATCGGCTAATAATCGGTTTCATGGCTTAGTGCCCGGCAGTTCGGGTGGCGGCCATTTGTCGTTCACGGCGGATCATTTCGCCGGCGAGTCCCAGGTAGGCAATACCTCCCCGTGATTCACGATCGTACAGGTTGATCGGTTTGCCGTGGCTTGGAGCCTCTGCCAAGCGCACATTGCGTGGAATCACGGTGCGCAGCAGGCGGTCACCGAAATGCTGGCCAAGCTGTGCCGAGACATCGTTGGCGAGGTTGTTGCGGATGTCGTACATGGTTCGTAGTAAACCCTCGATTTGTAGATTGGGATTCAAGCGCTGTTGGACTGCTTCGATGGTGTTGCGGAGACTGGCCAGCCCCTCCAGGGCAAAGTATTCGCACTGGACCGGAATCAGTACCCCATCGGCGGCCGTCAGCGCGTTAAGGGTAAGCAGATGTAAACTAGGTGGACAATCGATGAGGATCAGTTGGTAGTGCTGGATAACTTTCTGCAGTTGTTCCTTGAGCCGTGACTCGCGGGCCAGCGCATCCATCAATTTGAGTTCGGCGGCGGTGAGATCTTCACTCCCCGGTAGCAGATCGAAGCCGGCTTCCACCGGGATGATAGCCTGCTCAATCGGGGCCTCTTCCAGTAGTACTTCGCAGCCGCCCGGTTTGGCGGCATGCTTGTCGATACCGGAAGCCATGGTGGCATTACCCTGCGGATCAAGATCCACCAGTAATACCCGCCGTTTGATCTCGGCCAGGGAGGCGGCCAGATTTACCGCAGTGGTGGTCTTGCCGACGCCACCTTTCTGGTTGGCTATGGCGATGATCCGCGTCATATCGTTGGGTTTCCTGTCTGGGCGGTCTTCTTAATTACCACCAGATGGCGCTCCGCGTCCAAGTTTGGCACCTGTAGGCGGTGGACGTCGTGGATGTAAAATGAGGGAATACCCTGCAGACCATCCGTTTCAGCGGCTTTTCCCTGCATGGCCAACCACCGACCGGCTGGGGCCAACAGGTGGCCGCCCCAGGTAAGCATTGCCTCCAGACTTCCCAAGGCACGGGTGGTGATGCAGTCATATTGGCTTTGCCAGTCCTGGATGCGGCCCTGTACGATTTCGACCCTGGGTAAACCAAGTTCTCGCCGCACCATGCGCAGGAAACGGGCTTTCTTGCCGTTGCTTTCGAGCAGACTGATGGACAGGGAAGGTCGAGCGATAGCCAGGGGA
Source organism: uncultured Mizugakiibacter sp. (assembly GCA_964404785.1). GTDB lineage: Bacteria > Pseudomonadota > Gammaproteobacteria > Xanthomonadales > Rhodanobacteraceae > Metallibacterium. Next base: position 1,485 of record CAYOLM010000204.1, on the reverse strand, counting down.
ATTCCAGGGAGGCCGGCACCACTGCCAAGGTCGGCAAGGGTTTTGCCCTCGATCCAGGGAAGAATGGCCAACGAGTCGAGCAGATGCCGGGTCACCATCTGCTCGGGCTGGCGAATGGCGGTGAGGTTGAACGAGGCATTCCAGCGCGCCAGCAGTTCGAGATAGGTGAGCAGGTCCGCCCGCGCCTGAGTCGGTAGAGCCACACCCAGGAAATCGAGTCCTTGCTCCAGCTGGAGATCGAGCGAATTTTTGGCCGACATACAGCAATCCTGCGGCCTGTTCATGATCGAATCACGCAGTATCGGTGTCTGGGACGGGAAATACCAGTGTGGAACGGATCAGTCTGCGGGTGACTCGACGCGAATGACTCGCAGACCACACTCGATATAGCGCGCATTCAGGGCTATTTTTAGATCTTCAAGGCTTACCGTAGATGGTTTATCAACGGCCCCCAGCAGACCCCGGGCTTCATTGCGAAGCAGCGACTCGGCTTGCTCGATCAAGCCATCGGCTTGGATGGGGTCGATGACTTGCCAGTATAAGCGCACGGCTTGACCCTCACTCTGCAGTTCAAGGATACGGCCAGTAAGGCTGATCTTGTGTCGTACCCGTTCCACCAGAGGGAAAACCAGATGGGTGCCCTCGCGCAGTAGGCGGGCCCGTCCGTTGGCGCGCTGCAGGGTATAGGCCATACCCTCGGGAATATGTTTGACTGAAAATGCGATCAGTAATAAAGCCAAGCTCAGTAGTGCGATGAGGACCATGGTCATGCTTAAGTTACATAGAGTTAAGGAAAACCGTTCACTTGGCTAGAACAATAGCTACCGTATGTATCGGAAGCATTGGACATTAACTTTAACGTAACGAGCTGCATGTCACCTGAATATCACTGCAACAAACTGTGTCGTCGTTACTAATAACATCATTTCAAGGGACGTGCCTTAGCCCCAATGTTTGGATACCGGGCCTTGGTTGGCGCGGGGTGGTTACAATGTAGGGGTTCCCTTGGCGAGTGCTGTGATGCCTTATCCTGCCACCCGTATGCGGCGTATGCGCCGAACCGCATTTTCCCGCGACTTGATGCGTGAGACGGTGCTGACCGTGGCCGATTTAATTCTGCCGGTTTTTGTCTGTGCCGGGCGGGGACTGGCCCAGCCGGTAGCCTCTTTGCCGGGAGTTGAACGGTTGAGTATCGATCGACTGTTGCATCTCGGCGAACAGGCTTTGCGTCTGGGTATTCCGGCCTTGGCTCTATTCCCGGTCATCGAGGCCACGGCTAAAAGTGAAGATGCCCGTGAAGCCTACAATCCGGAAGGCTTGTTACAACGGTCGATACGGGCTCTGAAAGAACGCTTGCCCGAGCTGGGACTGATTGGCGATGTGGCTTTGGATCCCTATACCACTCACGGACAGGACGGCTTGCTTGATGCCCAAGGCTATGTACTCAATGATGCAACGGTTGAGGTACTGATCAAGCAGTCACTG
>CAYOLM010000203.1:0-3271 GCA_964404785.1 uncultured Mizugakiibacter sp. | reverse complement strand
TGCGAATGTTGGTAGCCGAAGTTATTGACGGCGCAAAGGTCTACCAGGGTGGCGGCGCCGAACGGTTGGAGACGACCCTGCTGGATAAGGTGCGCGAAGCCGCTGGAGCCTCGCTGGACCGCTTGTTCTACGAGTTCAAGGATGCCGATGATCACCGCTGGCCGAAGGTGATCGAGCGTGCTCGCAAAGGCGCCGAGCACCCCCTGGAAGCACTGGATTATAGCGGCAAGACCGAAGATCATCCGGTTTGCTCCGCAGTATTGTCCTTCGTCGGTTCCGGGAAGAAGGGTAAGGACGTGCGCGCCCACTTCTCAGCACCGCCCTATGGCTGGCCGCGTGATGCGGTTGATGCAGGACTTATCAGCCTGTTTGGGACCGGGCATCTGCGCGCGACCGCCAACGGTACACCGCTCAAGTCCGGGCAGCTCGACCAGGCCAAGGTACCGAACACCGACTTTCGGGTCGAAAGCGCAACCATCGACACCCGCCAGCGCCTGAAGCTGCGCAAGCTCTTCCAGACGGCGAATGTCGCCTGCAAACCGAACGAAGAGGCCGTGGCCGCGGGAGGGTTCTTGACGCGCCTTGGCGAGCTTGCGCGCGGCGCTGGCGGCGAAGCACCACTGCCTGAACGACCCGACACCAGCCATCTTCTAGATCTCCAGTCCCTCGCCGGCAACGAGCAGTTGGTCGGCATTCTGAATCGTTACGACGAGCTTCTAAAGAATATTGAAGACTGGCCCAAGGCTGGCGATCTGGCCGAGAAACGCCTGCCAGCCTATAAACGTCTGCACTCTCTGGCTCGACATGCCGAGGGACTGGATGTGGCATCGGTGACACAGCCACAGATCGAAGCGATCGAGGCCAACCGCAGCCTGCTCGACACGACGGACCCAGTGCCCGATCTCGCCAAAGCGCTGATGGATGCGTTGCGTACCGCACTGGCTCAAGCGGAGAAGCGGTACTCCGAAATGTATGAACAGGAGTCCAAGCGGCTGGAGGCCGCCGAGAGCTGGCAGAAGATTGACCAGCAGGACCGTGAGCGGATTCTCAAAGGGTTGCATATTGCGAAGGTGACGAAAGGTGCCACCGGCACCGAGCAGGAAGTGCTGGAATCTGTCGAGCGTATTCCCCTGGATGCCTGGAGGATGCGTACGGCGGCACTCCCGCAGCTATTCGCAGACGCACGCATCCAGGCCGACAAGCTCATCGAGCCTAAGACACATCATGTAAAGCTGGATAGTGCCACTCTTCACACGCCCGAAGAGGTTAAGGCCTGGATCGATAAGACCGAGCAGGAACTGCTCGAACAACTCAAGCAAGGCCCCATAGTGGTTAATTAAGGAGGGCAAAACATGCTCATACATCGCATCAAGCTGGAAAACCTGCTCTCCTTTGGACCAAAGACAAAGGAGCTTGAGCTTGGGTCACTCAATGTATTGATTGGTCCAAACGGGTCGGGCAAATCCAACCTGATCGAGGCAATTGGATTGCTCCAGGCCGCACCGAAAGACCTGACAGACCCAATCAGGGAAGGGGGCGGGGTGCATGACTGGATCTGGAGGGGGGGGGCTAGAACCAAGGGAGCAAAGATTGAAGTAGTTATAGCCAATCCTCAAGGATCTCAATCGCTGCGTTATCAATTGGCTTTTGCTGAAAAGGGCCAGCGTTTTGAGCTCACGGATGAACGGATCGAAAACGAAAATCCCGATAGCGGCTATAACCAAACCTATTTTTATTACGAACTGAGAAATGGGCGAGCAACTCTTAATTACAAGGATACAACACAACGGCAACTACGACCTGAGGACATTGACTCTGAACAATCCATACTCGCGCAGCGAAAAGACCCGGATCACTACCCGGAACTGACCTACCTCGGGCAGGTATTTGGCCGGATACGGCTCTACCGTGAGTGGTCATTTGGCCGCTACACGCCCCCGCGTTTGCCGCAAAAGGCCGATCTTCCAAATGACTTCCTTGAAGAAGACGGTAAGAACCTAGGTCTGGTGTTGAACCAGCTGAAAGGGAAGCCGAAAGTCAAGAAACAGCTATTGAATGCCTTATGCAAGCTCTATGAAGGCGTGACCGATTTCAATGTTCATATCGAGGGGGGGACCGTACAGGTTTTTTTTGAGGAAGGGAACATCACGGTACCGGCGACGCGCCTCTCAGATGGCACCCTGCGCTATCTCTGCCTCCTCGCTATCCTCTGCCACCCCGAACCACCGCCCCTGGTCTGTATTGAAGAACCGGAACTGGGGCTGCACCCCGATATCCTGCCGACATTAGGCGACTTGTTGCGTGATGCGTCCGAGCGTTGCCAACTGATCGTCACTACCCATTCAGACGTGCTGGTGGATGCGCTGACGGATACACCGGAGAGCGTGATCGTCTGCGAGAAGCACGAGGGCCAGACCGAATTGCGTCGGTTGAATAAGGATGATCTTGCCGATTGGCTCGAACGTTATAGTCTCGGTGAGCTATGGCGGAAAGGAGAGTTGGGAGGCAATCGCTGGTGAGCATCAAGATCTACGTGGAAGGTGGTGGCGATACCAATGCACTGAAAACAAAATGCCGCCAGGGATTTAGCGAGTTCTTTCGCAAAGCGGGTCTGGAGGGTCGTATGCCGCGTGTTGTTGCTAGCGGAAGCCGGCAGGCTGCATTCAACGATTTTTGTACAGCGATGGAAAAGGCAGCGAACGATGAATTCATCGTCTTGCTGGTAGATAGCGAAGATGTAGTAGCCACTGATGATAAACTCTGGTCCCACCTTAAAGACCGTGACAACTGGGACAAACCGGTAAATACCACAGATGAAAATGTTCATCTAATGGTGCAGTGCATGGAAGCCTGGTTCCTGGCCGACAAGGATAACCTGGCGGCATTCTTTGGCCAGCAGTTCAATGCAAACGCGTTGCCCACCCGGGAAGATGTAGAGAATATCGTCAAACCGGACCTCTACACCAGACTCAAAAATGCGACACGACTCTGTGAGAAGAAGGGGAGGTACGGCAAGGGCCGGCATTCCTTCGACATTCTTGCTCAGATAGATCCGGCAAAGGTCATGGAAGTTTCCCCCTATGCCAAACGACTTATCGACACGTTGCGAGAGAAGGCATAGGACACCATGATGAATACTCTGGCCTCCAATCTCAGGAAGCAGCTCGAGCGAACCGTCGTTCAAGCCCGCAATGTTGCTGAAGCCGGTGCCCGTGTGGCGCTGGATGCACTTGCCGTGCATCACCATGAGCCCTATAGGCACATGAGTTCA
>CAYOLM010000202.1:0-3283 GCA_964404785.1 uncultured Mizugakiibacter sp. | reverse complement strand
AACTGTCCTCGATTTTCCACTCGCCTCGTCACGATCACCCAAGTCCGACAAGCTCATAAGGTCGCTCTTACTACCGCACGACTCGATTACTGCATCCGTACTTGCGCCCTTCTTGCCAGCTTGATAGGTGTCGAAGAACCGTTCGGGGAGGTTGGCATCCGCACCGCTCGCAACGGCTTAACGAGGTGCCTTCAAGAATAACTCGACCTCGGTGTGGGTGAGTGCCTGGCCAGCCTGGACTCAGTCCTCGTCTTCGGGGCGTCGCCGCCGGTTGGATTCGGCCGGCACACTGAATACTTCCGGTTCCGGTTGATCCAGACGTAGCGCGGTCAACCTGCCGCCCCAGACACAGCCGGTGTCGATGGCGTAGATATTCAACCCGCGAAACAGTCCCAAACCTGACCAATGCCCACAAATGATGCGGGTCTGTCGGCGCACCATGCCCGGGACCTCATACCAGGGATAGCGGCCGGCTGGTTGGGTGCCAGGGCGCCCTTTGCTATCGAAATCGATACGGCCACGTACATCACAGTAACGCATGCGGGTAAATACGTTGATGCTGGCGCGAATACGATCCAGTCCCCGTAAACGTGGATGCCACGCGGGCGGTACATTTCCGAACAGATATTTCATGAGGCGACGGTACCTTGGACCAAGCAGCTCGCGTTCGACCTCATTGGCCGAGCGTTGTGCCTGTTTAAGTCCCCACTGCGGGGCCAGGCCCGCATGCACCAAGGTATAGCCGCTAGCGGGATCATGGTGCAGCAGCTTTTGTTTGCGTAACCAGTCGAGCAGCAGCTTGTGGTCCTCGGCAAAAAGCACTTTGCGCAAATCGGGGTTGACCCGTGCCTGGGCCTGCTCCGGCCTTTCAGCGACGGCCAGTAAGCTCAGATCATGGTTGCCAAGAGTAATCACACAGTTTTCACGCAAGCTGTGAATCAGCCGAAGAGTTCGCAATGACTCACCGCCGCGGTTGACCAGATCGCCGCAAAACCACAAGTGGTCGGCAGCAGGGTCAAAGTTTATAGTGTCCAGCAGACGCGCAAGCTCGGGATAGCAGCCTTGCACATCGCCGATAGCATAGGTGGCCATCAGTGCGGCACACGAGGCATGGAAGGGATATAGCTTGCAGGTAGGGTTCCGGTGCCAGGGCTGGTTTGAAGCGTGGTCTCGCGGGAGAATTTCCAGCACTTGGCTGGGCCACAGCGGGTAACGGCGAGCCACCGCTCACGAACCCTCCCGGTGTAACGGTCTGTGCCAATACTGATCCCGTGGCCGGTACTCCGAGGTGTGGCCAGATATCCCGAGCTCTGGGGGCAGTTGGAGAAGACCCACAGGCGATGGCCGGGCATTGCTAGGCTTGTATCGACAAGATGCCAGGATACATGCTGAATACTAAGTGCGTAAATCGTGGAGATAGGCATGAGCGGATTGTGGGCCAGGGATGGCATCCACGGCAAGCACCCTGATGCAGCCATGGTAACGGGGTCTGCAGTTCGGTCACCAAGCGGGTTCAGCGGATCCGCGCCAGCTTGTCGGAAAGATGGGGAATCCGGATGTTGGCGCGACATGATTAGGCGGGGATAGTGAATCAAGGCAATTGGGCCAAACGAATAAAATCAGCGGGAGACAGCGTTTCGGCTCTGGCTTCGGGGCGCAGTCCAATGGCTCGAATGGCGGCAGCATCAAGCAGACCACGAAGTGCGTTGGCCAGGGTCTTGCGGCGCTGCGAGAATCCAGCCCGAACAATTTGCTCCAGTCTTGCGGTGTCAACTCTGTCGAGTCCGTCGGCACGTTGCGGGATCAAGCGAACCATCGCCGATTCCACCTTCGGTGGTGGCCGAAAAGCCTCTGCTGGAACCGTAAACAACGGTTCGACCCGGCAGGCTAGCTGCAGCATCACACTGAGACGTCCGTACTCCTTGCCTCCTGGGGAGGCCGCCATGCGCTCGACGACCTCGCGCTGCAGCATGAAGTGCATATCCTGAATACGGGTGGCGTAGCGCAAACAGTGGAACAGAATTGGGCTGGAGATGTAATAGGGAAGATTGCCGATAATTCGTAGTGGACGTCCGGCGGCCAGCTCACCCAGGTCGGCCTTCAATACATCACCATGAATGATCGTTAAGGCACCCTGGTCGTGGGCCCGGCTACGCAGTGGTTCAATAAGATCCAAGTCCAATTCAATAACCGTGAGCGCTGCGCAGCGCGTCAGCAATGGCAGGGTAAGTACGCCTTCACCGGGGCCGATTTCTAGCAGGGCTTCGCCAGGTTGCGGGTTGATGACCTCGACGATACGGCGAACAACATCGGCTTGCTGTAGAAAGTGCTGACCGTAACGCTTTTTAGGGCGCGGTCGAGAGCGCCAATCGCTCATGGCTCGGGCCTTAGGCGCCGGGTCACCATGGTTGTCGCAGTATGCCAGGCGGCAAACAGACTGCTGGGATCGGCACAGCCTTGACCAGCCAGATCCAGTGCCGTGCCATGGTCGACCGAGGTACGGACATAGGGTAGGCCGAGAGTAATATTGACTGCTGAAGCAAAGGCCTCGGCCTTGAGTACCGGTAGAGCCTGGTCGTGGTACATGGCTAACACCGCATCGTAGTGCTTGCGCATGGTCGGCAGTAAGGCCGTGTCAGCCGGTAACGGTCCGAGCAGATGCAGACCCTGACCACGCAGCGTATCGAGAACCGGTGCAATAATTTCAATTTCCTGTTTGCCCAGATGGCCATCTTCTCCGGCGTGTGGATTCAGTCCGAGGACAGCAATGCGGGGTTTAGCCAGACCAAAATCACCTTGCAGTGAGGCATTCAGAATCAACAGTTTTTCACGCAATAGCTGGGTGGTGATTGCCGCCGCAACATTAGCAAGAGGCAGGTGGGTGGTGGCCAAAGCGACCCGCAGCTGGGGGGCGGCGAGCAGCATCAACACGGGGGTGCTAGCTCGTGCGGCCAGAAACTCGGTATGCCCGGTGAAGGCTATTCCGGACGCGTTGATACTGGCCTTCTGTAAGGGCCCGGTAACCAGACCATCGGCGTGCCCACCGAGACACAAGCGGCTGGCCTGCTCCAGACAGTTCAGTACGTAGGAGGCATTCTCGGCCGCGGGGTGGCCAGGTACTTCCTGTTGACCCAAGGGTTCGGCAAGTACCCGCAGATGGCCAGGTCTGGAGGACTGCCCCCAGGTGCTATCGAAAGACTCAATCTGCAGAGTGAGTCCAAGTTGTACGGCGGTTCTCGAAAGTAGCCCGGGGTCGGCAATGGCCACGATATCGGCCGCGTGC
>CAYOLM010000201.1:0-3288 GCA_964404785.1 uncultured Mizugakiibacter sp. | reverse complement strand
CAGTTCGTCCGGTGTTTTTGGGAAATCGCTGCAGAGTACCTTGGCCTTTAGGAGAAACAAATCATAGAACTCAAGATCCTCAGCCGGTGAGGCGCCGGCCGTATTCTGTTCAACTACCTTACTGGATGGTCCAATACGCTTAGATAGCTTCTCATGTTCTGATGTACTTTCATCATCTGCCGTCGAAGTACACACCAACCCAATAGGTTGTTCCGACATGTAGTTATCGCCCTGCTCGTTTACTTCATTCACAATCCGGCTGAATAAATCTCCGTCAGGCCCTGTCACTAACGTTGGAGATGAAAACAACGTTTCGAAATCAATATTCTTGATGCTTTCCGGTACCCATGCGGCACCAGCCTTGATAATAGCGGCATTGCCTGCCCCTAGGTCTGCCGTGCGTTTCACCCAGAGTGGCACCCATTGCTTCTGCAGGTTTTCCATCGCTCCGCTCCAAGTCCCTCCCTTCCTCCCGGAATGGACCACCATGGCAGCATCAGAAAGGCAATAGATATACTTGTTTCGCTGCATGGCATTACCGGCGTTGAATCCCGCTTCAGGATAAAACGTGGATATCAAAACGAGATTGTTAGCCATCAGATACTTGCGGTACTTCACGCTTGAGCAGCTTCTCAGCAGGCTGTCGGCAAGCACGCCAACCACCGTGCCTTCCGCCTCAAGCGCCCCGAGCATGGCCGCCTCATCGACGCCTCTTGCACCACCGGAAACAATGGAATAGCCGTTGCCCGCAGTCAAGGCACCCAGGTCACGGCTGTAAGCCAGATCCTGTTCTGTAGCGTTGCGGGAGCCGATGACAGCCAGCCCACCTCCATTGAGCAAGGCCCGGTTACCGCAGCCAAACAACAAGGCGGGTGAATCGGTTCCCAGACGCTGCTTCAAACGTGTTGGGTAATCAGGATCAGACCTTGTCATAACCCATAGCCCCGCACGAAGCCATTTTTCCATCGCCAAAGCTAACGCGGACCCTCGGTCCATCAGACCCTCGATACGTTCCAGAGTTATCGCCTTGTCCAACCAGCCAGTGAGAAGTTCGCTGAGACAGCCGGTCATTAACTGTTCCGGTGTCAGCGATTTATCTTTCAGCCACCGGGCAAACCGTCCCCATTCCTTTGGCGTCAACGGCCTGACTGCCTCTTCCCTTGCTTTGGAAAAATGCGCTGTCAGCAGCAAGACCGCCTGTGTATTGGGTGATACCGACATTTATTTGCCTGTACTTGTTGAGGCCAACGCTACCGGATAGACCGGCCCGCTTCCGGCCTGCCGCAACAGAGCAGCCAGCACGGTCATTGTCCATCCGGAATCGATCACATCATCTACCAGCAGCACAGGGGTATCCGGGATGTCAGCGGATATCTCGAATACGCCATCAAGATTGCGACACTGGTGGAAACGGTTTTTCTGGTCCTTCTGTGGTTCGTTATCAACCATCTTGTGAACCGCATCTACAAAAGGCAATCCCAGCCTTGCCGCCAGCCGTCGCGCAAAATCAGGAACCAGCACAGGATGGTTTAATGACGGCACACAGGTTACCCACTGCGGTGCAGGATTCGGTTGCCAGCGTTGTTCAAGCATTTCGGCGACTGCGACTGCCAGCTCATCCCGGAAGTGACCGGCATGCTTGTCATCTACCACCAGCCCACCCCAACCGGCATCACGCCAGCGCGACAGGATACGACCCTCAGACGCCTGAAGTTCGGGTGGCAGATTACCCCGAAAGCCATACACCTGGAAGGCCCCGGCCGCCACCTGTTTCTTCGGCTTGAAGGGCATCTCCGCATGCTTCAGATACTGGGCCGCGGCGATAGCCAGTGCCCGGTCCACATCAACCCCTACTACCGGTTCGCCCAGACACACCGCGCACCGACCACAATCACCGGTCTCAGGATCATCCAGGGCATTTTGCAAATAGGCCATCAGGCAACTATCGCTGTCGATGTAATCCTGAACTTCTTGCCATTCGAGTTCTCTTTGCTGTGTCAAATGTTCGATTCGCTCACGATCCATTCGGAACGGGACGGGCGTGCGCCGCCACCTACTACCCTGCTTGATCACCGGTGCCGGGCTCTCAACACTGAGAATCTTTAAAACCTTGTCGATCTGCCCCTGCCGCATGTTGAGGTGCTGCTGAAGCTGGACCACGGACAGTTCGTCATGATCGGCCAGCACGGCCAGAATGGCATTCACATCCCGCTCGTCCGGAAAGGCGCTACGACGGAAAAACTCATGGATATCCTCATCCTCCCTGCCCGACAGCAATACCCCAAAGGCATTATCAATAGCCCTCCCGGCCCGACCCACTTGCTGGTAGTAGGCCACCACGGAGCCAGCCGCCTGATAATGAATGACGAATCCCAAATCCGGCTTGTCGTAACCCATGCCCAGCGCCGTGGTCGCCACCAGTGCTTTTATTTTGTTCTGTAGGAGCAGGTTTTCGAGGTGCTGCCGGTACGAGTCGCTATCCTTAAAATTTCCGTGCTCGACACCGCTGTAATAGGCACTCGCCACAATCCCCTGCTGATTCAGCCAATCAGCCACCTGTTCGGCATCACGCTTGGTGAGCACATAGATGATACCGGTACCTGGCAGTTCCGGAATATGCCGTGCCAACCAAGCCAGCCGCGAGGCCTGATCAGGCAATCGCAGAGTTTGCAGCGCCAGACTGTCCCGCACCAACGGCCCACGTTGAATCTCGATATCCCCAAGTTGCGTCTGAACATCCTCGATCACTCTATTATTAGCGGTCGCTGTTGTACCGAGCACGGGTATATTCGGCGGCAGCTGTCGCAGAACGTTTATCAAACGCCGATAGTCCGGGCGAAAATCATGACCCCAATCTGAAATACAGTGGACCTCATCCACAACCAGCAAACCAATGCGATCCGCAATGGGTAGCAGAACATCTTCCACAAAGGACTCATTGGACAAGCGCTCCGGAGAAATCAGGATGGCATCAACCTGATCGAGCAGCAGCGCCTGACTGATCTCGGGCCAGTTGTCCTGATTGGTTGAGTTGATGGTCTCCGCCCGCAGGCCGAGCCGATTAGCGGCCTCGATCTGGTTGCGCATCAGCGCCAACAGGGGAGAAACAATCACCGTCGGCCCCGCACCGCGATCACGCAATATGCGCGTACTGATGAAATAGACAGAACTCTTGCCCCAGCCGGTACGCTGTACCACCAGCACCTTTTGGCGATGATTGACCAGCGCGTCAATGGCCTCCCACTGGCCGGGACGAAAATGGGCCTCCGGGTTACCGACAGCGGTTTG
>CAYOLM010000200.1:0-3303 GCA_964404785.1 uncultured Mizugakiibacter sp. | reverse complement strand
AAAGACCGGCCATGCCAGCCAAGGTTCCGGCTTCGCTCAACATCAAGGTCAGATAACCTGCCGCCACCGGGCGTGCTTCCTGGAAATGAAAGGTGACCAGCGCCCAGATCGACAATGCGCTGATTTCCCAGAAGAAAATAAAGGACACCATGTCGGCGGCAGTAAAGAATGCCAACATAGCGGCGTACAGTATTGCCACCAGAGTGAGGAACAGAGCCGCCCGCTGCCGTGAATACTGATCCGCGTCACGAACCAGCAGGGGCGTTGCGGCCAGGAATACGGTGGCGGTGACAATGAGAAACAGGCCGCGCAGCGGGTCCAGTACAAAGCTGATTGACTGCAGCAACGAAAGATGCCAAAGAATAACGGGACTACCACCGCCACGCGCGATGGCCATAATGCCGGCAACCACCATCAATACACTCGCCGCAATGAAGGTGGTGCCGCTAGCCCAAGCTCGCACTCGGGGCGGTGCAACCCAGGCCACCACGATGCTCGCAGCCAGAACGGCCAAAGAAGCGATATACCAGGTCATGATTTGCGGGCAGCGCTGCCCACCTCCGGTTGTAGCTGCCCAGCAACCTGCAGCAGGCCCTGGATAATGGCCAAGGGCGAGGGGGGGCAACCCGCAATAACCAGATCTACGGGCAGCACTTCTTGCACGCCCCCAAGGCTGGCGAAACTCTTACCAAAGACCCCGCCGTTGATCGCACAAACCCCCATCGCCACCACTCGCTTGGGTTCTGGCATCGCCTCATACGTCTTCCGCAAGGGCAGACGCATCGCCTCGGTGACCGGCCCGGCCACCAGCAACACATCGGCATCACGTGGTGTCGCGGTGATGAAAATACCGTAGCGATGCAAATTGTATGGCGGCGCATCGAGCAGGCGTACCTCGCCCATGCACGCACCGCAGGCGCCAGCATCAAGGTAGCGCACATGAATCGAGCGACGAAAGCGCCGTGGCAAGGGCTTGGGCCCGGCATCACCCCATGCAGCCCATTGCGCATCGTCGCGCCAGACCAGATCACCGTCAGGCTGGCGACAGCGCTGACAGTGCACACAGCGCATGAAATCCACACTGACGGCAGGCCCATGGGCGGTGATCGCCGCACTGGGACAAATCGCGGCCATCTGTGCTGCGGTCTGTTGTGAGAGCGGCTGTGATACCGGTCGACCGGGGCTGGCCCCCGCAGGCAGGTGCGCGGCGTCAGGACCGGGTTCACTGCGGATACCTTCAAGCAGACTATGGGCGACCCAGTTAGCCATCAGCGATCATTCTCCGCGACCGAAAGTCCGAAACTTGCCATGATGATTGGAAAATCCTGAAATGCGGTGTCCTCCACGGCGTGGTGGAAGGCATGCCAGTTGCGATAACCCGGGGTGCCTGCCGACCAACGCCGCACATGGACCTCGGCATCAAGTCGCAGCCAATCAAAAAACGCCCCGGACGGTGCCTCAGCCCAACCTAGTGCGGAACCCTCACGCGGTTCCCAGTGGGTATGCACCGCGCCCGCTGGTAAAGCATCGAGTACACCACATAGCAGCGTGCCCGAGTTCTCGATTTCCTGGAAGAACACCCGCATGCGCGCGTAGCCGTCACCCTCAGACTCTAGCGCCACAGCAGGGGGAAACTTGGCGTAATCCGCATAAGGTAGCTTGCGGCGCAAATCCTGGCCGCGGCCGGAAGCACGCCCGACCGGGCCGACGGTGGCGTAGCGTGCCGTAGCTGCCGCATTGAGTACCCCCATCTCTTCGATACGATCGAGAAAACTGGAGCTTGCTTCCAGCAGTCGTCGATAGTGGCGTATCCGCTTCAAGAGCGGAGGGATTTCGGTAGCGAGCAGTGCCAGTGCCTCCGGATCCAAATCGCGAGCCAGACCGCCGGGAATAATCAGACCGAACAGGTAGCGGTGGCCACCGACACGGGCAGCGAGACGCAGCAACACCTCTTCCAGATCCTGGCCCATGGCCTTGCCAACCGCCAAACCGGTGGAACCGGCAAGTTCCGCCAGTACGGCCATGTGATAACGCATGCGTTCAAGTTCGGCGAACACCATGCGCAGGCGTCGGGCACGCTCGGGCACCACGGTGTGCGAGATACGCTCTGCCGCCTGGCACAAAGCCAGCGCGTGGGCCACAGCAGCATTGCCACTGAAGCGCTCAGCGAGCAGCAGTGCCTCGGGTACCGGCACCCCTTCAGCAATCTTCTCCACCGCCCGATACTTGAAGAACAGCCGCGTATGCGCAAGGCGAATCTGCTCGCCTGGGCCTTCAAGTATATAAAGCCCGGCCTCGGAGAAATCGCCCCACACCGGGCCGACCGGAAATACCACACTCCCGGACTCAGTGAGCTGCTGCCGAGGCTGCCAGGTGGAGGCTCCCGCCGTACTCGCCGACCGGGTCGCCGCCGCATAGCGACGGCGCATGGGGGCGATATCTTCCGGCCAGACATCATCATGGAGCACAAAGTCACCGAGGAACGGATGCCCTGAGAAATGCAGGCCAAACAGATCTTCGGCCTCGCGCTCATACCAGTCGGCGGCGTGAATGCTGTCGCTAATGGTCGGTAGATTCTCGCTGGCATCGGTCTCTATCGAGACCAGTGTGTGATCCTCGGGATGGAAGAAGAAAAAGCGCAGCGCAACATTGCTATCAAGATCCTCGACAAGCAGCTTTGCAAACTCGAAGCCGTGCTCGTGTATCAGCAATTCCGCGAGTGTTCGCACCCTTCCGGGGGCCGTATCGAGATGCAGATGATCCGGCTCCGGCAGAGCGGACTTGAGCCCCAGATCATCAAACAGTGCTGCGGCCAATGTCGTAAGCCGACTCATGGCGCTCCCCCAAGCAGGGCAACCGCCTGGTGGACCAGCCCGCGCAGCGGTGGTGGCAAATAGAAGCCGAAGATCAACAAGGGCAGGAAGGCCAACACCAGCGCCAGCACACTACTCACTGGGAGTGATTGTGCCGGAGCCCGCGCTGGGGTCGGCTCACGAAACACGATGCTGCCGATCTGATAAACGATGGCAATAAAGGCAATCACGATAAAAACGGTCAACAGACCGGTGGCCAGGTACTCACCCGCCCCAAAACCGGCACGCAAAATCTGGAATTCGGAGATAAAGACTACAAATGGTGGAGCCCCGGCGATAGCCAGTGCGCCCAGCAACAAAGCCCAGCCGACCAGGGGGAAACTACCCAGGAGTCCGCTGCTGCCGCGTATCCGCTGTGAGCCCAAGGCTATCGTCGCCAGGCCCGCCGCATAGAAACAGAACGACTTGGTCAGGGAATGGGCAAAAAGCT
>CAYOLM010000199.1:0-3303 GCA_964404785.1 uncultured Mizugakiibacter sp. | reverse complement strand
ATATCGAACTGCTGCATCCTCAGGTGCTGGAGATTCGCTACGAGGATCTGCTGGATGATCCGCTCAAACATACTCGCATGCTCGGTGATTTTCTGGGCTTGCGGGATGTTGCACCGCTGCTGCGGTTCGATACACATGCGCGTTCTAAGGGTTACATCAGTACCCCAAGCTATGCTCAGGTAGTGGAACCCTTGAACAACAGGGCGGTGGGTCGATGGCAGCGTTATCGCCAACAATTGGATCCGCTACTGCCGGTGCTGAAGCCGATCATGGATCACTGGGGGTATCGCACGGAATGAATCTTTCCACGTTGTCGCTGTCATGTCCACACAGCTAATTCAGCGGGTTCTTGAGGCTCTGCAGCAGCAACGCTACGCCGATGCGCTGCGGATGGCTCGTGAATTAACTCTAGCCATGCCTGGCAACGAAGCGGCACTGTCGATGTTGGCCGTCAGTGAACAGCACATGGGTAACCTTGATGCGGCAGCAAAGATTCTGGATCGCCTGACTGGCAAGTATCCGCAGACCTGGCAGCATTGGAATAATCTGGGCAATGTTTTCCGTGCCCAGGGAGATCCCGAGCGTGCGCTTGCTGCCTACCAAAAAGCGCTTGCACTGCAACCGCGCCATGCCCGGTTGCGTGCCAACCTCGGACTTCTACACCTCAATCGGGGCGAGTACAGCCAAGCGCGGGAACATCTGCTGGCGGCCTGTGAACGGGCTGATGTGGATCCTGGTATACGCGTTTGGGCGGCGCTGGCCTGCCATGCCGAAGGCGATGAAAGCGGGGCAAAACGACTACTCGAGGATCGTTCGGGATGGGCGCAGATCTCCGCCGAGGCTCGGCTGGAGTTGGGCGGGTTGCTACTGCAACTGGGCCGTTTCGATGAGGGCCAGCAAGTTCTGCAACACCCGTTTACGGAGGCGTCCCTGGCGGTACGAGCGGCGGTACGCCGAGCGCTTGGCTTTGAGCGCATCAATCAGCTCGAGGCTGCGGTGGCCATCATCAATGATCTGCCATCTACAGAGCAGATAGCCGATGCAGAGGCCCGGCAGGAGTTATTCAACATCCTCGCCATACTGGCGATGCGACGCCATGATTACCGTTATGCACGGACTTGTTTTGAGGCAGCCTTGGCACTCGATACCCCGTGGCGTGAACGTGCGGCGCTGTGGTTCGGGCTGGCCCGAGCCTGTGATCGCCTCGACGACACCCAGGCCGCGATGGATGCGCTGGCTGCGGCGCACCGGCTACGAGCCATATCGGGGCAGCCGCTATGGCGGCCTGGCAGCGGGCATCAAGGCGACCTGAAAATGGCCGACCAGCGGGTTTCTACGGCCGCAGCGGGTTCATGGTCGCGAACGCGTGTTGCCGAAGCCCAACCCACCCCGGTATTTGTGATGGGCTTTCCGCGTTCGGGTACCACCCTGCTCGAGCAGATACTCTCCGCCCATCCGCTGTTCAGATCGATGGATGAGCGCCCCTTTATCCTGCAACAGGTTCGGCTTATGGCGTCGCGAGCTGGATCCTATCCAGAAAATCTAGCGGCTTTGACAACCGCACAGCTTGATGTGTTGCGCCAACAATACTGGGACAAGGTGCAGACTACGGTGAAGCTGCGGACAGGGCAGCGTTTGATCGATAAGAATCCGCTGAATATGCTGGCCTTGCCGATGATAACGCGGCTTTTCCCGCAAGCGCCGATCATCTTCTGTCAGCGCCATCCGGGTGCCACCATCCTTAGCTGCTATCAACAGGACTTTCAGGATCCTGAGCTGCGAGCGCTATGTGCATCACTCGAGCGCCTGGCGTATGAATATGTCGCCTTTCATCAACACTGGCAGTATCACCTTCAACTGCTGCAACCGCGTTTGTTAGTTGTCCGCTACGAGGATCTGGTCGTTGACCTGGATGCCATCCTCACTGACTTGGGGGCGTTTCTTGGGGTGTCCGATACGACGGCCATGCAAGATTTCCAAACCCATGCCCAGACCCGTGGTTACATCAGCACCCCCAGCTATGTGCAGGTCGTTGAGCCTATCAGCCCAGCAGCTGTAGATCGCTGGCGGCGTTATGCCAGCTGGATGCAGCCGCAGTTACCGATTTTGCAGCCGCTTCTGGAGCAACTTGGTTATGAGGCCTGAGCAGGTACTGCAGCAGGCTGCCGATCTGCGTAACCAGGGACGTTGGGGCGCTGCGTCCCAGCGAGTGATTGAGCTTGCCAGGGCGGATATTGGCCTGCCGCTGAAAATGGAGTGCGTCAACTTTCTTAAGAATATCGAGCGAGGCGAGCCGGCACTATCAATCTGCCGGCAACTGCTCGAACAGCCAGCGGACCCTCAACGCGCCATGATATTGGCCCGGGCGGGCAGCCTGGAGCAGTCATTGGGGCGCTTTGCCGACGCCCGAGGACACTATCTGGAAGCGATCGAAGCCGGCCTCGATCTCAATGCCTGGTCGATCCATGCGGCGCTCGCGCACCTGCAGCGTTATACCGATCGCGGGCACCCCGACCTGGCCCTGTTCGAGCTATTGGAGGCCAGTCCTCAGTTGGGGCCCGCGGCCCGAACAGCGCTGTGGTTTGCCCGGGCTAAAGCCTGTGACGATCTGGGTGAAGTTGAGCAGGCGGTGCAGTGGTTAAGAAAAGCCAACCAGCAGGAAAGACAGTTGCGACCCTGGGACCGCAGTGCTTGGCAGGCAAGTATTGAACGCGCCGGGGGATGGTCGGCGCTGCCATTGAAGGTGGCAG
The DNA here is from genome assembly GCA_964404785.1 of uncultured Mizugakiibacter sp. GTDB lineage: Bacteria > Pseudomonadota > Gammaproteobacteria > Xanthomonadales > Rhodanobacteraceae > Metallibacterium. The sequence continues at coordinate 553 of CAYOLM010000199.1, read as the reverse complement.
ACCAGTGTGGACGCCCGCTGTTCGTGCTCGGTATGCCGCGCAGTGGCAGCACCTTGTTGGCCGATCGTTTGGGGCGTCATGCTGACATCGTGCAACGTGGTGAACTGCCGTTTCTCGACTATGTGGCCAGGCAATGGATCGATGCCGAGCCACATGGGAAGTGCACCCAGTTACAACAGGCCGCCGCATTTTATCGCACTCATTTGTATCAGGATGATGTCCCGCGCAAGCTGTATCTGGACAAGAATCCCTTGAACCTGCGTTACCTCGGCCTGATTGCCAGCTTGTTTCCGAATGCGGCGGTGATCGTGTGTCGACGTGAACCACGTGATACTGCGCTGTCGCTGTATTTTCAGCAGTTTGCGCATGTCGATTACGGCTTTGCCCAGGATTTCTCTGACATTGCCGAGGTGGCTCGTGATGCGGAAAAGCTGTTCGCTCAGGCCCGTAGCCGTGGCGATCTGGATCTGCGCGAGGTTGCATACGAGACCCTGGTAACGGAGCCACAAAAGACCCTGGCAGCATTGTTAGACTGGCTGGGCCTGGACTCGTT
>CAYOLM010000198.1:0-3348 GCA_964404785.1 uncultured Mizugakiibacter sp. | reverse complement strand
AGCCTGGTGCTGATGGATGAAATCGGTCGCGGTACTTCGACCTACGATGGCCTCGCCCTGGCCGAGGCTTGTGCGGTCCATCTCGCCACCAGCAACGGTTCTTTTACCTTGTTTGCCACGCATTACTTCGAACTCACCGCCCTGGCGGGTATCCATTCAAATGTCGCCAATGTCCATCTCGACGCGGTCGAGTACGGACATCGTCTGGTGTTTATGCATGCCGTTAAAGAGGGCCCCGCCGATCGTAGTTTCGGTTTGGCGGTCGCCGCACTGGCAGGGTTGCCACGCTCGGTACTGGATCAGGCCCGACAGGTTCTGCAGCGACTCGAACAGGGCCAAGATCCCATGGCCCCGGATACGCTGATCAGCCATCCCGAAAATAACCAGCTAGGCTTATTCACCTCACTGCCAGCCTCAGCCGTAGAACAGGCCTTGCAGGAAATCGACCCTGACACGCTCAGCCCTCGCCAGGCTCTCGAGCTACTGTATCGCCTGCAGGCATTGCTACGCTGAGTGGCCCCGCTGGTTTCGATGCATTCCGCCCGCAGCACTCTCTCCAGGTACCCGCCCATTCAACCCGTGGGAAAATCACCAAATAGTCATAATGCGGCAAGCCCAGCCGGGGCTTGTGCGGCCATCTGCAATAGATAAGGGCAGGTCCAAAGAATAACGGAGACATTCGATGCAAAAGGCGAGCAATCCAAATGAAGGGCAATGGACGAAGGGCATCTGTGGCGTTTGCCCCGCTGGTTGCTGGGTGGAGGTGCGTATTGAGAATAACCGGCTCAGCGACATTCGCGCCGATCCGGGTCATCCTCTGGGCGCATTGTGCCGACGCGGACGGCATGCCCCGGAAATCATCTACTCGAAGCATCGGCTACGGCATCCGGCAAGGCGTTCGGGCCCGAAGGGCGGCTTTGCCTTCGAAAACATCAGTTGGGACGGGGCCTATGACGAGATTGTCGAACGCCTGCAGCGCATCAAAGCAGAGTCGGGCCCTGAGGCGGTGGCCATCTATACCGGCCGCGGGGCTTTCGAATCGTCACTATGCGACATCTATCAGCCCAAGGATGTAGCGGTTTCGTCAGCGTCAAGCATTCTGTTTCCTTTCGGCTCACCCAACACAATGGGGGTGGGGGCATTGTGCTACGTGTCGTTTGCGATGATCGCCCCGCACGTCACGATGGGGCGGATGTTGGTCAATATGTATGCGGATATGGAGAACGCTGAACTGCTGCTGGTATGGGGCACTAATCCGGCCACCGACTCGCCACCGATGGATATGCGCCGCCTGGAAGCAGCGGCACAACGTGGCGCTGAGGTGGTGGTTATCGACCCGAGGAGGACCGCAACTGTAGACCGTTGTGGGGCCCAATGGATCCCGATCCGACCCGGTACCGATGGAGCTCTCGCCCTGTCGATGATCGGAGTGCTGGTCGATGAAGAAATCCTTGATGAAGCGTTCGCGGAAAATTGGTGCCAGGGTTTCAAGGAATTGACACGCTATGTGCAACATTTTCCACCCGAAACCGCGCAGCAAATAACCGGTATCCCGGCCCAGACGATCCGTACCCTGGCCCGGCGTATTGGCACGGCACGCGGCGCATGCCCGGTGATGTACACCGGTCTGGAATATTCAAACAGCGGTATCCAGGCTATCCGTGCAGTCTTTACACTGTTCGCGCTGGCTGGGCAACTCGATGTTCCAGGTGGTATCGGGCTGGCCATGCATGGATCGCATTTCCCTATCAATCGCTCCTGCAATCAGCCTAATCCGGATTTGGCGCGGGCGGCGGGTCGCGAGCGATTCCCGCTCTACAGCCATTACCGCGGAGAATCCCACGCTACCGCACTGGTTGATGCCGTACTCAAAGGCCGCCCCTATCCCATCCGGGCCTTAATCATTCATGGAGCCTCGCTGCTTACCTCCTGGCCACAGCCGGAAATATGGCGCGAGGTTCTGGAAAAGCTGGATTTTGTCGTGTGTATTGACCGCCAGCAGACCGCTGATGCTGCCTACGCAGATATCGTACTGCCAGCGACAACGATGTTTGAAATCGAGTCGTATGTTGCCTATGGGCCGATATTCCGAATCCGCGAAAAGCTGATCGAACCTCTGGGTGAAGCACGCAACGACTATCTGATCATGGCGCAGCTCGCCGACCGGCTTGGCTATGGGAATCTCTACCCACAATCTGAGGATGCGTTGCTGAACTTCGTGCTGAAGGGGTCTGGATTTACTGTGGACGACGTGCGGAGTGCGGGGGGGTCGGTACAGATCCCGTCACCCTTTACGGAATACCGAAAATGGGAAAAGGGTGAACTCCGCCCTGATGGCAAGCCGGGTTTTGATACCCCCAGTGGGAAATTTGAGATTCATTCCTCGCTGCTCGATGAATACGGCTATGAACCGCTACCGAAATATACCGAGCCCCGCGAAGGGCCGCTGGAGAGTCCTGAGTTGGCCCGTAGCTTTCCACTAATTTTCAATTCGGGGGCACGCCCGGATACGGACTTTCGCTCCCAGCACCACGGTATCGACGGATTGCTGAAAGATAATCCCGAGCCGCTGGTACTGATCAACACGATGGATGCACAAGCCCGGGATATTGGTGATGGCGATCTTGTGGAAGTGCGCACCATACGTGGAGCCGTACCTTTCCGGGCCCAGGTTGCAAATGACATTGTCGAAGGTTCGGTCGAGTGCAACATGGGCGGCGGAACCCCGGTGGGACCCATCGCCTGGCAGCAATGGAACGTCAATACACTGACCGACCTTGGCAACTGTGATGCAATATCCGGATTCCCGGTCTACAAGGCGCTGCTCTGTGAGGTGGTAAAAGTCACTCATAGAACCGCTACCCGGAAGGTACTGCCGAGTACCGTGCAGCGTGAATATCAGCCCGGCAGGAACAGACAACCGACCCCAGTACATCGGGTTCGGGACTCTGTATACCTGGACAACAATGCCACGACACCGATCGACCCCATCGTTCGCGAGGCGATCATCCCCTACCTCGATGCAGGGTTTGGAAATCCCTCAAGCATTCATCGTCAGGGCCGCGATGCTCTCGTAGCACTGGAGACGGCACGTCGCCAGGTAGCCAGGCTGATCAACACTCGTCCCCGGCGGTTGATCTTCACCAGCGGCGGTTCAGAATCCAACAATCTGGCCATCAAGGGGGTGGCCTTGTCCCATAACGGCCATGGCAAACACCTGGTCACCACCCGTATTGAGCATCCCTCGGTACTAGCTACGTGCGCTTTCCTGGAAACACTCGGCTATTCGATCACCTATCTGCCGGTGGATCGAGCAGGTTGGGTCGATCCCCAAAACCTGAGAGAGGC
>CAYOLM010000197.1:0-3352 GCA_964404785.1 uncultured Mizugakiibacter sp. | reverse complement strand
TACGCCCGGGATGACGAGACTAAGGGCACCGTGAACCACGGCAATAGACAAGCTGCCGCCACCCTCCCATTCGTCATACCCGCGCAAGCGGGAATCCACCCGGCCCGGAACACGTTTGAGGCTCACTCGGGCGATGCCGCTAGCCCGTGGATCCCGGGTCTACGCCCGGGATGACGAGACTTTTCGTTATTCCTGTGCAGGTGGAAATCCAGTGAGGTAAATCACGGCCACGTAGTGGGCATTGAATTTCAATAGTCTGGCAGAAGTGCCGCTTCGGGGTAGGGTGACACGTCGAGATATTCCCCGTTGCCAAGGCGGGCCTGCAAGGCCTGCCACCAGGCCGGATCGAACAACTCGCCATGGGTATTCTGCAATATCTCGCGCAGGTTTTCCGGCAGACCGAGAAAGTGTGGAAATATCTCCGGGAAGACATCGTTGTCACGAGCTGAGACCCATTCATCCAGTGGTCGGAGTTCATCCTCAGCGTAGCCTTCCGGCAATTTACGGAAACGGCATTGGTCGACCAGGCACAGTTCATCATAGTCATAGAAAATCGCCCGGCCACTTCGTGAAATGCCAAAATTTTTTAGTAACAGATCACCGGGGAAAATGTTACTGCGGGCCAGATCCTTGATGGCCTGGCCATAGTCGAGTACTGCTCGCAACGCATCCCCCTCAGAAGCCTCACGCACATACAGGTTCAACGGTCGCAGGCGACGTTCAATGTAGCAGTGCTTCAGCAGCAGGTCGGCTCCGTCGATCACCGTCGTCGCCGCACACGACTCGCACAACTCGCGCAGCAGGGGTTCAGAAAAACGCTCCAGAGGGATACGCAGATCACGAAATTCCTGGGCATCGACCAGTCGTCCAATCCGGTCATAATGAAACACCAAACGGTATTTTCTCTCGACCTGGCGCCGGCCCGTGTCTTTGGGGTAGGCAAAGCGGTCACGAATGACTTTGATGACCACCGCGTGCGAAGGGGGCGTAAATACCGCCATCACCATGCCGCGCTCTCCATCAGCATGCACCATTTGCTCTCCGGGATAGCGGCCAAGGTAGCGGTGCAATTCGCAATAACGCTCGGTTTTGCCCTGCTTAGCGCGACCGAGGACGGTGTAGAGTTCACTGACAGGCTTATGTGGCATTAGTCCGGCGAGAAATTTCACCACGGAGTCGACAGTTTCCAGGTCCACGTGGAAATAGCTGCGCGCATAACCGAACAGTATCGACACCTGTGCCACCTCGGTCAGCAGCGCGTGCACCCGCACCCCGTCGACAGTACTAACCAGTGCCACCACACATATCTGTTGCCGGTTCCGCCAACGGGCAGTTCCCACCAGATAAGCACGGCGCTCGCGATAGAAAACCTGAGGGAGCATCTGTAGAAACCGTGGCAGTGGATCCCAGCGTTCCTGCATCGCCCGGCCCAGCATCTCGGCACCATGGCGCTTATCCGCATAACCGTTGGCGAAGGAAAAGTCTTCCAGCAATCTCATACAGCTCGATGCGGTGTCGCGAACTAGTGGATACCACTGCAGATTCGGCAACAGGGCACAACCATCATCATGAGCATCGCTCAAAGCTACAAATTCGACGTGTTTATCCACCCCCGAAATCTGTAAAACCTGTCGCGATAAAGAATTGAAATAGGTTCTCGCCAAGGCCCGGTCGCGCAGGGTAGCGGTCCGCACGGCATACTCACCGCGCATCACCGCCCATAGGCCACGCGCCCGGATGCGCTCATCCAGCAGTAGTTCGAGCCGTCCCAGGGTCTCGCCGATACACGCTTCGTATAGATCGATGCGGGCCACGGCATCGGCATGAGCATAACGCCAATCACAATGCTCAAAACAGCGCCGTGCCCGGCGGGTAATATCGGCAAAACGTTCGTTATAATCCAGAAAGCCGTCGAGTATCAGCGCAGCACCCCGCACGTACAGACTCTTGGTGGGGGATATCAGGGTCACGTCAGGATCCATGACGATAGTCTACGCCGCGTTACCGCGTTACTGTAGGCCATCCACCTGTGGTTCGGCGTACTTTGTTGGCCCCCGCTTTCCCCGTGCGCACTGAACCGCGACAATAGGACGTTCCTTCCCTATTGCGGCCACCCTGCCGCTTCGCTTCATTCTCGGGAGACTGTTATGACTGAACCCACCTATACTCCACCTGCTGGCGGCGAGAAGATCAGCATCGCTCACGGCAAACTGCAGGTACCTGATCAACCGATCATTCCCTTCATCGAGGGCGATGGGATCGGCCCGGATATCTGGCGTGCCACCGTCCGGGTGCTCGATGCCGCGGTAGCCAAAGCCTATGCCGGCCAACGCCAGATTCACTGGCTGGAGGTTTTTGCCGGTGAGAAGAGCCACAACCAGTTCGGGAGTTGGCTCCCAGATGCTACCGTCGAGGCTTGTCGTGAGTATCTGGTGTCGATCAAAGGGCCCTTGACTACCCCCATCGGGGGCGGTATCCGCTCCCTGAATGTGGCACTGCGGCAGTTGTTGGATCTGTATGTCTGCCTGCGCCCGGTGCGCTGGTTCAGGGGCGTACCCTCACCGGTAAAAAAACCTCAAGAAGTGGATATGGTGATCTTCCGGGAGAACACTGAGGACATCTATGCCGGGATCGAATGGCCCAGCGGCAGTGAGGAAATTGCCAAGGTTCTGGCCTTTCTGGAACGCGAGTTTCCGCAGGCCTTCGACAAGATTCGTTTTGGCACGCAGGAAAAAATCGATACCTGGCAGCAACAGCTTGAAGCCATTGGCATGCACCGGCGCGAACTGGGGATAGAGGTTGGCATTGGCATCAAACCGGTAAGCCGACTCGGTACTGAGCGCCTGGTTCACAGCGCCATCAGCTACGCGATCCAGAACCAGCGCAAATCGGTAACCCTGGTACACAAGGGCAACATCATGAAATTTACTGAGGGCGCATTCCGCGACTGGGGCTACCAGGTGGCCCGCGATTTCTTCGGTGCCGTGGAACTCGATGGTGGGCCTTGGATGGTGATCCCTGAAGGCCGGCCAGGTGCCGGTCTTATTATCAAAGATGTGATCGCCGATGCCTTCTTGCAGCAGATCTTGCTGCGGCCGGCTGAATACGATGTCGCCACCACCCTCAACCTCAATGGTGATTACCTCTCCGATGCCTTGGCCGCGCAGGTGGGGGGTATCGGTATTGCTCCCGGCGGCAACATTAACTATGTCACCGGCCATGCCGTATTTGAAGCCACCCATGGCACAGCACCTAAATATGCCGGCCAGGACAAGGTCAACCCAGGCTCATTGAGCTTGTCAGGTGAAATGATGTTGCGCTACATGGGTTGGAATGAGGCCGCTGACGTTAT
>CAYOLM010000196.1:0-3365 GCA_964404785.1 uncultured Mizugakiibacter sp. | reverse complement strand
GAAAACTGTTTTTTTGTCCTCTATGACCCGCAGCAGCAAAGCGTACGCTTCGTTTACTACGCCGATATTACCGATGTAAATCCCCCGGACACCGAGCACAGTATTCCGCTGGATAATCTACGACATAGCCCAACCTGGTATCTACTACGCAACGGCCGCACCCTGCGTGGATCACTCGATACCATCGCCGATCAAGTTGACGGGCTACTTAAACCCATGGGGCCAGCATGCGTGGACTGGTTAGGGGTTCCGATGCTGCGCGACCAGGAGGTGATAGGAGCCATAGCGGTACAAAGTTACCGCGAGGATGCTCGTTACTCTGATGCGGATCAAACCCTGTTGACCTATGTGGCTCAGCACATACAAGTAGCTCTGGAAAGACGCGAAAACCGGGCCGAATTAGAGCAGCGCGTCACCCAACGTACCGAAGCGTTACGGGATGCCAATCAGGTTCTGCAACAACAGGTACTCGAGCGGCAACGCGGCGAACGTCTGCAAGCAGCCCTATTCCGGATCGCCGAACTGGCTGGTACCAGCGACTCCCTGGAAGCCTTTTATGCCGCTGTACACCACGTTGTCGGTGGCCTGCTGTATGCCCGTAACTTTTATATTTCATTACTCTCTGATGACCAGCAGGAATTGCATTTCCCTTACGCTGTAGATGAACAGGACGGTAGCCTGCAGCCACGCCAGGTTAGCCAGGGGCTAAGTGAATATGTGTTGCACCACGGTACCGCCCTGCTCGCCAACCGTGACACCATCAGGAAACTCCGGGCCTCCGGTGAAGTGATCCAGATGGGTACGGATCCAGAATCCTGGCTGGGTGTGCCGCTGGTAATCGGAGAGCGTTGTGTAGGCCTGCTGGTGGTACAGAGTTACAGCAGCGAGCATTGCTACACCGCCCTCGATCAGGACCTGCTTACCTTCGTGTCCTATCACATTGCCAATGCGCTGGATCGTCGCCGGGCCGCCAACTCACTCAAGCATGCCAACACTGACCTTGAACGCCACGTTGCGGAACGCACCCGGGCGCTGGCCTTGGCCAACCGCGATCTGCGCGAGCAGATCGCGGAACGTGAACGAGTCGAACGTCGCTTGAAATTTGAGACCCTGCACGATTCACTCACCGGCCTGCCCAATCGCACCCTGTTGACGCAACGGCTCGAACATGCCCTGGAACGGATCCACATGGATCCGGTGCGACGATTCGCAATGCTGTTTCTCGACCTGGATCGGTTCAAGATCATCAATGATTCCGTGGGCCACCTGATCGGTGATGACCTGTTATGTCAGGTTGGTAACCGGATCCGATCGTGCCTCAAAACCCAGGACATGGTAGCCCGCATGGGGGGGGATGAATTCGCGATATTGCTGGAAGGTATCGAAGGTCTGCAAGACGCCAGTCAAGTTGCGGACCGGATACTTGCCTCGATGCAGACCCCATTTCAGATCGGCGCCAAGGAAGTCTTCACCTCGACCTCAATTGGCATCATTTTGTCCGAACAGCGCTACACCCGGCCGGAGGATCTGCTCAGGGACGCCGACGCCGCCATGTATCGGGCCAAATCCGATGGCCGTCAGCGCTGGGCGGTGTTCGACGAAAAGTTGCGTCAGGAAGCCGTTACCTTGCTCGACCTTGAAGTTGATCTGCGCCGAGCCCAGAGCCGTAATGAATTCCTGCCCTTCTATCAACCCATTGCAGAGATTGGTGACGGTACCGTTGTAGGCTACGAGGCTTTGATGCGCTGGCGACATCCCCGCCGAGGAATCCTGTCACCCGACGATTTTCTTGGGGTCGCCGATGACAGTGGCGTCTCCGAAGCCATGGACTGGATGGTGTTCGAACAGGTCGCCGGTGAAATTGGCCGTCTACTCGGCAACCAACCAGGCTTTGTCAGCATCAATTTGTCAGCGAAACACTTCAGCAATAGCGGCCTGACCGGGCGCTTGCTAGCCATGTTGGCGCGTCATGATGTGCCACCGGAGCGTCTACGGGTCGAGGTAACCGAACGGATACTGCTGGGCAATCCACAAACCTTCAAACAGATCCTCAATGACTTGCGTGAACAGGGCATCTACATATCCCTGGATGATTTCGGTACCGGCTATTCCTCACTAAGTTATCTGCATCAGTATCGCTTGCATGCGCTGAAGATCGACCGCTCCTTTATTATTGGGCTGGCCGATGGCAAACAAGGCAGTAGCTATGCCGTAGTACGTGCCATCCAGGCCCTGGCCACCACCCTTGATCTGCAACTCATTGCCGAGGGTATTGAAAATGAAACCCAACGTGAGCTGATCGCCCAAATTGGCTGTCCTTTTGGTCAAGGCTACCTGTTCGGTCGCCCGCAACCGTTGTCCCACTGGTTGGCCTTACGCCAAGACGCGGTGGCCTGATCGTAGCTCCGGGCAGCCTGTTGGCTGCCGTATCACGAATCCACAGCATTGGCATGTCAACCACCCGTTACCCCGCCAGCAGCACCGGGGCGCCTGGGTCAAAACAGCAATGTGGCAACTCGTTGAACCGGCGTGCAGACCTCGGAACATCGCGCTAGACTTGCGCTACAGGGCTGCCAACCATAGGGAATATTCCATGTGTCAGGTGAAACATCTACTTGAAGGCAAAGGCTCCAACGTCTATTCGATCGGCCCGGACCAAACCGTTCTGGAAGCGCTCCAGAACATGGCTGAGCACCATATCGGGGCTTTGCTGGTGATGCGTAACGAGAAGCTGCTCGGCATCATTTCCGAACGTGACTATGCGCGCAAGGTCATTCTGCTAGGCCAGCATTCCAACGATACCCCGGTGAAGGAAATCATGTCCTCGACACCGGTCTCCGTTACCCCCGAAGAATCGGTTGAGGCATGTATGAAACTCTGTACCGAAGGGCGCTTCCGGCACCTGCCGGTAGAGCAATCCGGACGGGTTGTCGGAGTGATATCGATCGGCGACCTGGTCAAGGCGGTTATTGATGACCAGGCTACCGAGATCGAGCAGCTACAGCACTATATCGTTAGCTGATCCCTCCGAAAAACAGTCTCGTCGCTCTGGGAAAGAGGGGTTAGGAACGGTTTAACCTTGGTCATTCCCACGCAGGCGGGAATCCACCCGGCCCGGAACGTGTTTGAGGTTATTGCGGATTGCGTTAGAGGCTCGCTCAAGCGCTGCCGCCAGGCTGTGGATCCCGGGTCTGCGCCCGGGATGACGAGACTTCTTGTGGTGCCCGCACCCACTCTTGTCATTCCCGCGTAGGCGGGAATCCACTCGGCCCGGATCACGTTAGAGGCTCGCTCCGACGCTACCGCCAGACTGTGGATCCCGGGTCTGCGCCCGGGATGACGAGACTTCTTGTGGTGCCCGCACC
>CAYOLM010000195.1:0-3365 GCA_964404785.1 uncultured Mizugakiibacter sp. | reverse complement strand
GATGCCTATGCCGGGTTTCGACAGACTCTGAGCCATGGTATCGGCGTGGATATGGGCGTCTATACGTACTACTACCCGGGTAGCTATCCGCGTGGATTTACCCGCCCCAATACCACCGAGGGCTATATCGGCGTCAGTGCCTGGGGATTGTCTCTCAAATACTCCCGGGCCTTCACCAACCTGTTCGGCTTTGCCGGCAGCAAGGGCAGTGACTACTGGGATCTTGCCTACAGTCGGGCTCTGACGGATACCTGGGCGGCCACGGCCCATGTCGGCCACCAGCTGGTGGAGAACAACCCAGGGGCCAGTTACAGCGATTGGAACATCAGCATCTCCGCTGATCTCGGGCATGGATTTTCGACCAGCCTGGGTTATTACGACAGCAATGCTGATCGTGCCGTATACACCAATGCACTCGGCCACTACCTAGGTCGAGCGACGCTGCTGGCGACCGTGAACAAGTCATTCTGAAGTAATGCACTCGCACTACCGTTAGCCTGGAAATGTGGCAAATTCGCTTGGGAAATTTCCACGCTGTCGCGCTGTTGACGATGCTTGCACAGTGGTGGTGGGGCTTGTTCCGGAACCCTGTAAACAACGCGTGGTCTTATAAAGCACCAAGTGTCGATGGAGAAGGTCATGTTTTTGCGCAGCAAGAGTTTCCAGCACAACCAGCCCATCCCTGCCCGCTTCGCCTTTGGCAAGCCAGGAACGGATAGTCCGTTTGCATTGGCGGACAACGTGAGTCCCCACCTGGCTTGGGGTGAAGAACCCGCTGGTAACAATAGTTTTGCCGTGGCCTGCATCGATAACGACGTACCGAGCCGCGGAGACGATGTCAATCAGTCCGGCCGGGTGGTATCGGCCGCTCTGCCCCGGGTAGCGTTCACCCATTGGTTGCTGGCCGATTTGCCTGGTGACCTGCATGAGTTGGCCGAGGGTGCCTGTGGGCAAGGCATCGTTGCCCACGGCAAAAACCATCCTCCCGGCCCTGACGGTAGCCAGCAAGGTATGAACGACTACAGTGTTTGGTTTCAAGGAGATGCCGACATGAGTGGTGACTATTTCGGTTACGACGGCCCCTGTCCACCATGGAACGACAGCATCGTGCATCACTACCACTTTCATCTGTATGCACTGGATGTGGCGAAGCTGGATTTACCTGAGCGTTTCGGACTGGATGAGTTCCAGCGGGCATGTGCAGCTCATGTACTGGCCGAGGCGCTGTTGACGGGGACTTACAGCATGAATCCGGCGGTGCCAGCCTAATCACGGATGGGTCGCGTGTAGCGTGTGCTCTGAAGATTTGTTCCAGTCGGCTGCTTCATTCAGCTTGCGCTGTGCCTTTTTTGCGGTGACACATTCAGGACGGCAACCAACCGAGGGCGATCGCCACCAGGAGCAGCGAACCGATAACAATGCGATACCAGGCGAATACGGTGAAGTGATGGCTCTTGATATAACCGAGCAACCACTTCACGGAGATGAAGGCGGTAATGGTGGCCGCGATGAAGGCAATGCCTAACGAGGTCCAGGCTTCATGCGCGGCGCCGTGGTGCAATTGCTTCCATAGTTCGTAACCACTGGCCGCATACATGGTGGGGATGCCGACTAGAAAAGAGAACTCGGTGGCGGCCGAACGGTCCCGGGTGCCGGCCAACATGGCCGCGAAGATAGTGCTACCCGAGCGCGACAAGCCGGGGAAAATGGCTGCGGCCATTTGCGCGAGGCCCACGACTATGGCGACCGTCCAGCTCACTTCGGCACCCGGTTTGAGGCGCGCTGCGACGTGCTCGGCAGCGATCATCCACACGCCACCCAGTACCAGCGCCCAGGCAATGGGGACGATTGTTTCGGGTAATTTGAAGCCGTGCCGTACGGCAACCAGTCCCAGGATCCCGGTGATAATGAAAGCCAGCATTAGTTTGCCTGCATAGGCACGGTTTTCCTGCTGGTGCAGGCCGGTAGCCAGTTGCCACAGGCGCCGCCAATAGACTAAGGTCACAGCGAGTATGGCCCCCGACTGTATCACTATATTGAACACATCTGAGCGATGTCCCAGCCATTGTTCGGCAATCAGTAGATGGCCAGTCGAGGAAATCGGTAAAAATTCGGTGATACCTTCGATGATACCGAGCAGAATAGCGTTCCAGTGCAGGATCACGGTTTGCTTCCATAGGGCGAAACGCTAAGCCTACCCGAGTCAGCACGCGGATAAACGTACCGTTGGATTACCGTCCAGCCAACTTCACGCACTCATTACATGCAAGTCCAAAACATATTGCACCAATACCATGCGTTGGAGACAGGTGTTTGCCGAGTTTGTGGCGCTTACTTGCCTGCTCGGGTGGTCCTGCTGGGAAAATTAGAGTAAGACATTCAATGCGGACGTGATTCAACAGACTTTCAGTCTTACACTGTAAAGTCAGGCTAGGGCTCAGGACGGCTGGCACGGCCTATGCTAAACATGGCGACATCCCTCTTTTTCTTGCGGAGAACATCATGACCCCCGAAGATACTCTCAAGCGCATTGCCGACGAGTCCATCGAGTTTGTTGATTTGCGTTTTGCCGACTTGCTTGGCAAGCAGCATCACGTCACCTTTCCTGCACATACTTTCAGTGAGGATACTTTCGAAGACGGTAAAATGTTCGATGGATCTTCGATTTCGGGCTGGAAAGGCATCAACGATTCCGACATGGTGTTACTGCCCGATCCGAACACGGCTCTGAGCGATCCGTTCAGTGCGGCCAAGACCTTGATTATCACCTGTGATGTGCTGGAACCGAGCACCATGCAGGCCTATTCGCGCGACCCACGTTCGTTGGCCAAACGCGCTGAGGCCCATCTCAAGGCCAGCGGCATTGCTGATGAAGCCTTTTTCGGTCCGGAACCGGAGTTCTTCATATTCGATTCCGTACGCTGGGCCAATGATATGGGCAAGACTTTCTACGAGATCGAATCGGAAGAAGCCCTGTGGTCTTCAGGGCGGCATATCGAGGGGGGTAATGCCGGCCACCGGCCCGATGTGAAAGGAGGCTATTTCCCGGTCAGTCCCGTCGACAGTCTGGGCGACTTACGCAGTGAAATCTGTCATTTGCTGGAGGAAGCCGGACAGAGCGTCGAAGTACATCATCATGAAGTGGCAACGGCGGGTCAATGTGAAATCGGTACCCAATTCCGCTCTCTGGTGCGCAAGGCTGACGAGTTACTCATGCTCAAGTACGTGGTTAAGAACGTCGCTCATATCCATGGCAAGACGGCCACCTTCATGCCTAAGCCGCTGGTCGGTGACAACGGTTCAGGTATGCACGTACATCAATCACTGGCTAAGGATGGCAAGAACCTGTTTGCCGGTGACTTCTA
>CAYOLM010000194.1:0-3369 GCA_964404785.1 uncultured Mizugakiibacter sp. | reverse complement strand
AGTCGGCAGTCCCGATTTGCTTGCCTACGGACGCATCGAAATGTGGGCGCTGTAGCCAGCGACCATCGCTCTGGCGGCGGGCCGTATCTGCAGTGCTTTCGTTATTCCCTAGCAAGCACTCATCCCCCATGAAAATCAGCGGGACTGCACCGATGGTGAAGCACAGGCCATACAGTAGTCTGAACCGTTGCAAGGCGGCGTTCCGCTCAATCGCACTGGCAGCATGCTGGAAGCCAAGCAGCGCTGCAGTCATGCCGTTACTGCCGCGAACTTCGCCATCGCTACCGGGTTGGAATGGTGTGCCGAAGCCGATCGCATCCGCGGCGCGACCTTCCAGGCGGTCGGCAATCCGCCGGATACGGGTAGAAAAATCGGAACCAAGCCTTTGCATATCCGGTCCGAGAAGACTCCAGACGATTTCGTCGTGACAGCGTACGTAACTGACCCAGCCGGTATGAGCGGGGAGTGACGGGGTGCTACGCAGGACTTCACGAACCAGTTCCGCATGATCTTCGGCAAGACTGGCCCAGGCGCTAGCCATCAGACTGCTGTGATAGGCTAGGTGGCATTCGCGTCCGGGCTCCGCGCCTCCGCCGAGATAGGGTGGCAGGTCGTGGGTCGGGACAATGGCTTCGGCTTTTAGCAGCACAGCGGGCGCGGCCAGATCGACGATGGCCCGTAGCGCTTTGAGAATCCCGTGTACTTCAGGCTGGTTGGCGCAGCTGGTACCCACCCGCTTCCATAGGAACGGCGCCGAATCCAGCCGGAACACCTCGATACCGGCATTGGCGAGATTGAGCAGAGCACTGGCAACCTCCAGGAATACCTGGGGATTGGCGTAGTTTAGGTCCCACTGATAGGAGTGAAAGGTGGTCCATACCCAGCCTCCGGCATCGTCGCGCCAGGTGAAGTTGCCGGGTACGGTTTGTGGAAACACCTGGATTGCATCGCGCTCGTAAGCATCTGGCTGTCTGCGATCGGGGTAGATCAGAAAGCGGCTCCGGAATGCTTCGTCACCGGTCGCCGCGGCTTGTGCCCAGGGGTGGGTATCGGCCACATGATTGAGTACGAAATCGGCACATAGGCTGATCTGGTGTTGGCGCAGATCAGTGCATAGTGTACGCAGGTCGGCCATGGTGCCAAGACGGGGTTCGATCTCCTCAAAGCTTTCCACGGCAAAGCCGCCATCGTTTTTACCTGGGCGCATGCGCAAAAACGGTAACAAGTGCAGATAGCTCACCCCCAGCGAGCGTAGATAGTCGCTGCGTTTGCGGATACCGTTGAGGGTGCCACCGAAGCGGTCCACGTAGGCGCTGTAGCCGAGTAGTCGTTCACGCAGAAACCAGTCGGGGTGACCCTCGCGTGCTTGATCGAGCTGCTGTAGGTCGGCGGGCCGTTCAGACATTCTTTGGGCCACCGTTTGCATCAGCGTGCGCAGGAACGCAGTGAATTCAGGCTGCCCGCCATACAGGGTCGTGAGTGCTGCGCAAAGGTTGGATCCGACCCGTTCGAACCGGGCTGTAGCGGTATCCCGCGCTGCCGAAGCCAGTGATGCCAGCAACGCGCTATGTGCTAGCTCGTGCGTGGCGGAGACCACAGATACGGTGAGGGTGGGTTTAGAAGGATGATTCACGGGTAACCGGTTTCGTTGCTCGACCCGCAGACTCCGGGCCGCCGATGTGGCGGCCCGGTAATGGCTGCGTACCGTTCTCCAGAGGAATGTCTCAGAGGAAGTTGTAGCGCAGGTTCACCCACACCGTACGTGGCAGGATGGATCGTGCCGTATTCAAACCGTTGGTTTGTACCGAGCCAGGACTCTGGTCGACTTCAGTCAGTCCCACGGTATTGAAGACATTGTTGGCCAACAGCGAGACCGTCGTCTGCGGGTTGAGCTGGTATTGCACGAACAGGTTGGTCTGGGTGAATCCCGGCATGTACAGGCCATTGGTTACACTTGCTGGAGACTTGGTGGTGCCGATGATTGTCGCCCCGACGGTCAAGGGTAGGCTCGACCAAGCGTAGCTCGGACTGATCTGATAGATCCAGTGTGCCTGACGCTGTGGCGTATTACCCACATCGCTAGGAGTGATCTGGTCAGAAGAGATGTGCGAGGTGGTGTAGGTGGCACCCGCACGGACAGCCAGTCCACCATAATTTACCGAACCCTCCAGTTCGACGCCCTTGGCCGTGTAATGGCGGCTGATCAGCGCCAGGTTCTGCGTGATGTCCTGGTTGGTATCTTGGGTCTTGGCATAAAAGGCCGTCACGAACAGACTAGTGTGACGGGTGCTCCATTTGACGCCACCCTCGTACTGCTTGACGGCGTTGATCACGACACTACTCACCGCGTTACCGTCGGGCCGGATGCCGCCGCCGAACAGTAGTCGGTCGGCATTGAAGCGGGCACCATCACTGGCGCGGGCAAAGAACGCCAGATTGGTGCTGAACATGTAGTTGGCCCCGACCGAATATTCAAGGTGTGTCGCCGTGTAGTTCACCGGCATGGCCGCATTGTTGTTGACCACGGGAACGGTCTGCTCGGGAACCTCGATGATACCGTCATGGTTTACATCGATCGGGGCGGTACCGGTCGAGCCGGCGTAGATCCCATTGGCGCGCATGCGATCGAAGCGTACCCCGGCGTCGATACGCCAGTTGCCCGGTTCCCAGGTCGTCGACAGATAGGGCGCCGACATGGTGTAGTGGATGTTGTACGAACGCGCGCAGCAGTTACCCCAGTAGGGTTCACCATAGGCCACCAGACCGTTTTCGGTCAGCAACTGGCCCGCAGCACTGGTCACGTTGAGCAGTTGTGCATTCTGCCCCTGGACGGTTTCGAGGTAGGTGTTCCAATGCCAGTCTTGGACGATATTCTGTTTGGACCGGTAGTAACCGAATAACACATCCACGGGGCCGCTAGCCGTGTCGTAGTTGTTCGAGAGCGTGATAATGTTGGCGGCGTTGTCCATATTGGGCAGTGAGGTGTTGAACAGGTGCACCCGCATGGCCAGGCCGTTGCCCGCCAAGGTCCCAGGATTGGTGATCACCATGCCCTTGTTCGGACCGGTGGCATAACTGAGGGTCGCACCGGGGCCACCAATCGATGTAGCTAGGTTCTGCGCGGTATTGACCTCGGCGGGATACGGTCCGACAAAATCGCCGGAATTCGATGCAAAACGGAATTGCTCATGCAGTTTCCAACCCCCTGACAGGGTGAAATTACCCACCCCTCCGATTGCCTTGACGATGGAGTGATAGCCGTTGGCAAGATTGGTCACGACCGGATTGCCGTTGCTGTTGACGGAAAGATCCGACAGCCAGTACGGGGTTTGTAGCGCGCCGCTCTGGATGTTGAATCCGGGGATGGCG
>CAYOLM010000193.1:2308-3382 GCA_964404785.1 uncultured Mizugakiibacter sp. | reverse complement strand
TGTCAGCCAGTGCGCGTGAAATGGTGATCTTGGAGGTGCCGGCCATTTTGGCCAAGTCGGCCATGGTCAGGCTGGATGAGCGGCGATGCTGCTGCTGCTGCGTGGGCTTGTCGTTCCGACTCAAAAGGGAATCTCGAAAGCGGTTGGGTCTGACCGGTCAACGCCGGAGCAGGACGGTTGCTGCTTAGCATAGTCTCACGGTAGTGGCGCTGCCCGTCAACGCTTACACGGTAATACTGCCAATTGCAGAGAGAAAGGTTTCAGGAAGTCGGGATAAGGTAAAAATGGTATCGATAACTTGTTATCGATACCATTCTGGTTTAATCTCCTTGCTATCACTAGGGAGGCCCATGTGAAGATACGCAATTCTGCAACGCCCGGTGACGCCGCGGTCGAGTCGTCATGCGAGGATTCCCTCGATCCTTGGCGTCTTCTCCGGACTGAGCATGATCCTGCGAAGACCGCTCGGGAGGAAAGCCTGTTTGCACTTGCCAATGGCTCCCTGGGTGTGCGTGGCGGTCTTGAGGAAGGTTCCAGCCCCAGCCACGGGGCTTTTATCGCCGGAGTTTGGGAGCGCACTCCGATCGAGTATCACGAACGCTTTCCGGGTTTCGCCCAGAGCAGCGATACGCGGGTGCCGGTCGCCGACGGTACCCGTATCCGATTGCATCTCGGCGGAGAGGCCGTCGACCTGAGCCAGGGCGCATGGCTGGACTTCAGTCGTGAGCTGGACATGCGCCAGGGTTGCCTGCGACGGAAATTGCTCTGGCGTTCGCCTACTGGAGCCACGGTCGCCATTACCGCCGAGCGCCTGGTGACCCTTGATGTTCCAGGGCTACTGGCGATTCGCTATCGACTGCGCTCGGTGGACTATCGTGGGCCCGTGGTGTTCGAATCGACGATCGACAGCGAGCAGACGCCAGCCATGCAAGGTGATGATCCACGCATCGGCGTCCGGGCCACTGGAGGCCTACGGGTGACCGCCATGGGCTCGGAAGCAGACCTTGAGTGGCTGACGCAGGCGACGACCCACAGTGGAATCCGGGTGGTCTGTGGCCAGACCCACCGGATGAT
>CAYOLM010000193.1:0-2208 GCA_964404785.1 uncultured Mizugakiibacter sp. | reverse complement strand
AGGCGACGACCCACAGTGGAATCCGGGTGGTCTGTGGCCAGACCCACCGGATGATCGATGATGGCGTGGTTGGCTTACAGCCGGGCGAGCGGGTCAGCGGAATGGTGCGGAAAATTTCTGCTGTGCTCGAGCCAGGTGATGAGACGGGGTTCGAGAAATTTGTTGCCTATGCCTGGAGCCAGCCCGGTGCCGACGAGTCGGAGGGCGCCTTGCTGGACAAGGTGCGCAGTGGCCTCCGGGATGCATGGGAGGTGGGATATGCAGCGCTGCTGCAAGTCCAGGCGCAAACGCTGGACCGGTTCTGGAACAGCGTGGACCTCGATATACCGGGCAACCGGGAACTGGAGCAAGCCCTGCGCTTGAACCTGTTTCACGTATACCAGTCGGTCGGTCGCGACGGCAGTCACAGCATCGCCGCCAAGGGGCTGACCGGCGAAGGTTACGAAGGTCACTACTTCTGGGATGCCGAGATCTTTATACTGCCGGTACTGGTCACGACTGCTCCGGACCTGGCCCGTGGCCTGCTCGAATACCGTTTCCGCACCCTGGATCGAGCGCGATTGCACGCACGCGAGCTAAACCACCCGCATGGCGCGCTCTACCCGTGGCGAACCATCAGTGGTGACGAGTGCTCGGCCTATTTCGCCGGAGGCTCGGCGCAATACCACATCAATACAGCGATCGCCTGGGCGATTCGTTTGTATGTGGACGCCAGTGGCGACGAGGCTTTCTTGCGCGAACAGGGTGCCGAGATCCTGTTCGAAACGGCACGGATCTGGATGCAGATCGGTCACTTCAATCCTCGGCGGGGGGGGGCCTTCTGCATCTGCGAGGTGACCGGTCCGGACGAATACACCGTTCTGGTGAACAATAACCACTACACCAACCGCATGGTACGGCGGCATCTGCTGGACGCGGCACGCACAGCCGCGTGGTTGGCGGAAACCCATCCCGATGCCTACGCCGCTTTGGCGGAGCGCATCGGTCTACAAGAGGAAGAACATAGGCAATGGCGGCGTGCGGCTGAAGCTATGTATCTTCCAGTGGACGAAAGGTTGGGGATCTTTCCCCAAGACGATACCTTTCTTGATAAACCACGCCTGAGTCAGCAGGCAAGCGCGAAACGTCCCCTGCTACTGCATTTGCACCCGTTGACCATTTATCGTCATCAGGTTTGTAAGCAAGCCGATACGGTACTGGCGCTGGTGCTGGCGGGTGACGATGTGGACCTTGCCGCGAAGCGGCGCAATTTTGAGTACTACGAGAGCGTCACCGTACACGACTCGACTCTGTCCGCGGCCCCGTTCGCGGTGCTCGCGGCGGAAGTCGATGAAATGGACAAGGCTTGCCGATATTTCAGCGAGAGCCTGCGGGTCGATCTTGATGATTTGCACGGCAACGCCGCACACGGTCTGCATCTAGCCTCGATGGCCGGCAGTTGGCTGGCCCTGACCTGGGGGTTTGGTGGAATGCGCGTGTACGGTGGGCAACTGCGGCTTGAACCCCGGTTACCACCCCATTGGCAGAGCTACCGGTTCGGTGTGGTATGGCGTAATACCCGTTTGCGAGTCGCTGTTGATACCGAGGGTGTGACCTACAGTCTGCTCGCTGGCAACGCTATCGAATTCAGCCATGCGGGAACCTTGCAACATCTCAATGGTGGCCAAGAACTACACTTTCCACCTCTCAGCCCATCTCTGGTCAAGACACCTGCGCAACCACTCCAGGCAGTCATTTTTGATCTCGACGGAGTACTCGCCGATACGGCGGTTTTGCATCAGGCTGCCTGGCAGTCGCTGGCTACAGAATTAGCTGTTCCATTTACGCCAAGCCAGGCTGAGCGTATGAAAGGCCTCGGTCGGCGTGCTTCCCTGGAGATTATTTTGGGGCATGCCAAGCGGCCCTTTAGCGAAGTAGAAAAGCGGGTTCTAAGTGAGCGAAAGAATCGTGACTACCAACAGCGGATCGATCAGCTTGGTCCACGGGATCTATTACCGGGTGCCCATGCTGCTATCGAAGCGGTGCGTGCGGCCGGACTCAAGGTGGCGCTGGCCTCGGCCAGCCGTAACGCACCCAGGATTCTATCTAAATTGGGCATTGCCGGATTGTTTGACTACGTAGTCGATGCCGCAAAGATCGATCATAGCAAACCAGCCCCGGACATCTATCTCGATGCTGCCAAAGGGTTAGGAGTGCGTCCTAATGCCT
>CAYOLM010000192.1:0-3394 GCA_964404785.1 uncultured Mizugakiibacter sp. | reverse complement strand
GGGGGTGTGGCACATTTGCTGGTGGCCGATTCCGGCACCGATTCGCGACCCCTGTTTTCACCGGATGGACGCAGCCTGGCTTTCGTCTCCAGCCGCACCGGCAACGGGGACATCTATCTGCTCGACCTGGCCAGTGGCAGCTTGCGCCGCTTGACCTGGTCAGACGCACCCGATCAGTTGAGCGGCTTCTCCAAGGATGGACGCTGGATCTATTTCGACAGCTCTCGCGACAATATTGGGGGCCTGCAAGCGGTCTATCGGGTGCGGGTTTCCGGCGGTACTCCGATGCCGGTGTCCCTGGAACGCTACCGCAACGAGGAGGAAGGTGTGCCTTCGCCGAACAATCGCATGATTGCGTTGGTGGGCGGGGGTTGGGGTGCGGCGCAATGGTGGCGCCATGGCCATGCCCATATCGATGACGGGGCAATCTGGCTACTGCGTAACGACGGATCGCATGTTTATCGGCAGCTGTCCCCGGATCATGCCCGGGCCTTGTGGCCTATGTGGAGTGCCGATGGCAAGTCGCTGTACTACATGAGCGATCGCAGTGGTACCGAAAATATCTGGAAGATCGGACTGCACGGGCAAGAAACCGCAATCACTCATTTCACTACAGGTCGTTGCCTGTGGCCTTCGATTGCAGCCAACGGTCAAACCATCGTGTTGCAGCGCAATTTCAACATCTGGACACTCGATACGGCAACCGGGGCAACCCACAAGGTACTCATCCACTTGCAAGGTGCGGTAGCAGGCCCTGGGGTTCAGCATCGGCGATTGACTTCCAAGTTCAGTGATCTGCTCTTGTCACCGGATGGCAAGAAACTGGTCTTTATCGCTCACGGCCAGATCTTTGCCGGTTCGACGGCCGACCCGGGGCGGGCGTCCCGGATCACTCGTACCCCGGCTGCACAATTCGATGTTGCCTGGTCAGCGGACAGTCGCCGCATTGTGTATGTCTCGGATCGGGATGGTATTGACCATGTGTTTCTGTATAACTTTGCATCGCGTAAGGAACGCCGGCTTACCCATGGACATACCGGTGATGCTGACCCGCAGTTTGCACCGAATGGCCGCCACATCGCTTTTATCCGTGGCGGTAAGCGTCTGCAGCTGCTGAATCTGCACAGTGGTCGCTTGAGTACTCTGGCCGTGGGTGAACTCGATTTGCATCATCCTTTGGAATCTACACGGCCTTTTACCTGGTCTCCGGATGGGCGTTGGCTGGCCTTTCTGCAATGGGGACCACGCATGTATCGCAACGTTCAGGTCGTCTCGAGCAAGGGTGGGGCGGTGCGTACTGTGACTTATCTCGGCAACACCTTTGCCGATGCGCTGGGTTGGAGCCCGGATGGCCGTTCGCTATGGTTCTTAACGGGTCAACGCACCGAGCCGGGACAGATCGCCAGGCTTGACCTGTTGCCACGCAGTCCCAGATTCCGGGAGCAGAAATTTCTGGATCTGTTCAAGGAATCGACCCCTCCTGGGGTGCCCGGAACCCAATCATCAGTACCCGTCCAGACTGCCCAGGCGAAGGGTGGCAAGACAGCGGTCCGGGCCGGCAAAAAGGTCAAGGTTCGCATCGACTTTGCCGGGATTGCACAGCGTTTGCAATTATTGCCGGTGGGTCTGGATGTCCAGGCTATACATCTCAGTCCAGATGGCAAGATCTTGCTGTTTACCGCCCAGGTTGCCGGTCGTACCAATATCTACAGCTGGCCGATCAACCCACTAGCCAGCAAACCGCCCGTGGCCCGGCAGCTCACATCCACTCCGGGCGCAAAGTCGAATGTGCAGTTTTCGGCCAATGGCAAATCAGTGTGGTATCTCGATTCCGGGCGGATTTTCCATATTCCTCTTAAGGGTGGGGCGGCCAAGCGGTATGTGACCAGTGCCGAGTTGAATGTCGATTTCAATGCTGAGAAACAGGTGGTCTTCGAGGAAGCCTGGCGGTGGCTAGCCGATAACTTCCACGATCCAAAGATGAACGGGGTGAATTGGAACGCCGTGCATCAAGAATATGCACCGCTGGTGGCCGGAGCCCGGACCCCGGCCACCCTGTACCGATTGCTCGAGCGCATGGTCGGCGAACTGGATGCTTCACATTCAGGGGTACGAGGGCCTGGGCGGCGTTTGTGGGTGACCGCACACCTCGGCTTGCAATTTGCTCCGCGGATCTATGAACAAACGGGTCGGCTGCGAATCAAGTCCATTCTGCCACTGGGTCCCGTGGCCGTGGCGGGTGGGGCGAAACTTGGTGATTACCTGCTGGCTGTCAACGGGATGAGGCTCGGGGCGCAAACTAATCTCGCAGCGATCCTGGCCCATCGAATCGGCCACGAAACCCGGCTGACTCTGGCGGCCGATGCCCAGGGTCGAAACCGGCATACGATCAAGGTCAAGCCGGTCAATTCGCCATTATGGACCCGCCTGGTTTACCGTGCCTGGGTCGAACACAACCGCAAACTGGTGGCGCGTCTCAGTCATGGTCAGCTCGGTTATGTGCATCTGCCGGATATGTCGATGCGCTCCTTGCAACGGCTGTACCGGGAGATCGATGCCCAGAACGCGACGGGCCAGGGCGTGGTGATCGATGTACGCAACAACTACGGCGGTTTCGTCAATGCCTACGCCCTGGATGTACTCGCTCGCCGCCACTATCTGAACATGACCTTCCGGGGCATGCAGCGGGTTTCGGCGCGGCCAGTTCTGGGGCAGCGCGCTCTGGAGCGACCCACGGTACTGATTACCAATCGGATCACTCTTTCCGATGGCGAGGACTTTACCGAAGGCTACGAAGAGCTGGGACTCGGCAAGGTCGTAGGCGAACCGACTGCAGGCTGGATTATTTACACCAGCAATGTGCATATGGTTGATGGGGCTACGGTGCGATTGCCGTTCATTACCGTTACCACGGCGAAAGGCCAACCCATGGAGCAGCATCCGCGACCGGTGGATGTTGAGGTGGCCGAGCCCTTGGGTGGCAGCTATCAGCACCGTTATCCCCGTCTGGAGGCTGCCGTACGGGTATTGATGCGGCAGATCAAGAAGGGGCGGTCTTGAGCTTCCACGCCAAGCCGGCGGCCATGGCTGGTTTTGTAAGACCGCTTTGATACTGCCAGTGGCACAAGTCCGGGTGGCAGTGAGAGTGCTATCCGGCACACCATATACCGGCTGTGGATTGCAGCAGGTAACCAGGTTTTGGCGGCTTCGGGTAAAATTGCTGCTTTCTGGCCACCACCACGACGGATGTTGACCAGGTTTTAATCCCTCATTGGAGAAGAATGATGCCCTTATCCGCCACTCTGGCGACCTCCCGCGGCCCGATCCATCTCACCCTGGATGCCGACAAGGCGCCGCTCACCGTGGCCAACTTCGTCAATCTGGTCCGACGTGG
>CAYOLM010000191.1:0-3426 GCA_964404785.1 uncultured Mizugakiibacter sp. | reverse complement strand
GCATGCTGACCCGTGACCCGGAAACAGAACAGATTCCGGTTCTAATCATTACGACTAAATCGATGGAAACCGACCGCGTTTGGGGCTTGCGCCAAGGAGCCAAGGATTTCTTGACCAAACCGGTTGGTGAGAAGCAGTTGTTGGCCCGAATCGGTACCCTGTTGAGTGGGCAATCATGATGGATGCACGCAGTGGCTGAAGCGGCCCGCCCCTACGATCTGTTGTCGGAATATGAGCGCCAAAGTCTCGCGCACGATCCCGGCGTACCTGAGCAGATTGAGTCACCTGGACTCTGGCGAGGTATCGGTTTTCGGCTTAGGTCTTACCATTTGGTGAGCAGTATTTCCGAGGTCGGCGAGATCCTTACCCCCCTGCCGATGGCGGATGTACCGGGTACCCTGCCATGGCTGCTTGGGGTGGCCAATTTACGAGGAAACTTGGTGCCGGTTGTGGATTTGGGTCACTTTTTGTTTGATGAGGTGACCTTGAGTACGCCTCGAACACGTTTATTGGTGGTTTATCAACCTGGCGGCCATGTTGGCTTGCTGGTTGATGAGATCACCGGCCTACAAACTTTAACGCTGGAGCAGCGAGAGCATGCCGAGGGTGAGGCCGACATCAAGTTACGGCGATTCGTAGAAGAAAACATCACTTTGGACGACAAACGTCTTGGCGTATTTAGCATGACACGGCTGACGCGAGCGTCCGACTTTCTGCAGGCAGCCATATGAGCAGGCTAGCCGGACTTTCACGAGGTGAAGCATGAGTGCGAGTAGTGGAGCTATCAGGAAAGAGCGCAGCTATACAGGGCTGATCGTTCTTCTATTACTTTCCATTGCAGTTGCAGTGGTAGATTTCGGCTGGTTGACGATCAACAACAAACATGAGCGCGATGCATCCAACCTGACTACTCAGGTTCAGGTTTTATCGCAGTCGACAGCAAAGTTTGCCCTGGAAGCGGCCAGTGGCAACATCGACTCTTTCAAGGAACTCAGTGCCACCAAGAACACGCTTGACACCCTGATTCGCAACCTGAATCAGGGCAATTCAAGCACCGGGATGCCTGGTTACGCGGGTGCCGCTAGTGGTATGGGAACATCCGTTGCTAATCTTGACAAGACCTGGGCACAGTTGGACGGGGATATTAGTAAGATTCTGCGTAACCAGAATCTGGTGCTCGACTCGCGGCAGCAGGCAGATACTTTTGCACGAACCATCCCGCTGCTCAATTCGAGCATGGATCAGGTGGCAAGTATTCTCAAACAGGGTGGCTCGAATGCAGGTGAAACCTACACGGTCGCCAACCAGATGCTGCTCGGTGACCGGATGATTCGTCGGGCGCTGGAAGTGCAGGGTGGGGGGGAAGGAGCACAAACTGCAGCCGATGGCTTGTCGCGTGACGCGCAACTGTACGGTGCCGTCCTGAGTGGCTTGATGAAAGGCAACAATGAGGTTGGTGTCCGAGCCCTGACCAATCGTAATGCGCTGCACATTCTCAAGCAGGTGCAGACGCATTGGAGCGGTATTAATCCGCCGTTGAACAAATTATTGGCGGCGGCACCGACTCTGGTCGAGGTCAAGCTGGCTGCCAATCAGGCTTCGGTCGATTCCCAGTCGGTGTTGCTCAGCGCCAGCAATGTTGCGCAGAAGCTGGATGGGCTGCCGCTCAAGCGGTTGTTCCCGAACGTATGGTGGGGAGTGGGCGGGGCGGCTTTCGCAGTGCTGTTCGCCCTGATGCTGGTTGTTGCCCAATCCAGGCAGCAGAAACGTCGCTATGAAGGAACGGCCGAGCTCAATCAGCGCAACCAGGAAGCCATTTTGCGACTGCTCGATGAAATGGGCTCATTGGCAGAAGGCGATTTGACTGTACGGGCGACCGTTACCGAAGATATCACCGGGGCCATTGCCGACTCCGTCAATTTTGCGGTGGAAGCCTTGCGCAGTTTGGTATCCACCATTAATGAAACCGCCGTACAGGTTTCAGCGGCGGCCCAGGAAACCCAAGCTACCGCCATGCAGCTTGCCGAAGCATCCGAGCATCAGGCCCAACAGATCACCTCTGCTTCGGCGGCGATCAATGAGATGGCGGTATCGATTGATGAGGTCTCGAAGAACTCGATCGAGTCGGCCGATGTGGCCCAGCGTTCCGTACAGATTGCTGGCAACGGTGCCGCAATCGTCCGTCAGACTATTGAAGGCATGGATTCGATCCGTGACCAGATTCAGGAAACATCCAAGCGAATCAAACGCCTCGGTGAGTCTTCCCAGGAGATTGGTTCCATTGTGGAATTGATCAATGATATTGCCGAACAGACCAATATTCTAGCCCTCAATGCATCCATCCAGGCGGCTTCGGCAGGTGAGGCGGGACGTGGGTTTGCAGTGGTTGCCGATGAAGTGCAGCGACTGGCCGAACGCTCTGCAGGTGCTACCAAACGTATTGAAACGCTGGTGCAAACCATTCAGTCGGATACCAACGAAGCCGTCAGTTCCATGGAGCAGACCACCGCGGAAGTGGTTTCAGGTGCTCGTCGTGCGGAAGAAGCCGGTTCGGCCCTCGGGGAAATCGAAAAGGTTTCGAATGATCTGGCTGATCTGATTCAGAACATCTCTGAGGCCGCCCGCCAGCAGTCCACGGCGGCCACCAATATATCATCGACCATGAATGTGATTCAGGAAATTACCTCGCAAACCTCGACAGGTACTCGACAGACTGCCGAGTCGATTGGCAATCTGGCCCAGCTTGCGCAGGATCTGCGCCGTTCAGTTGCCGACTTCAAGCTGCCGAGCTGAGCCCCTTCAACTATCTGCAGACCGGATTCTATTTGATGGCCGTTGCACAAACCCTCTATAGCACGGAAGTCCACGCTGACCATGGCATGGCTGATGAGCAGTTTGTGCGTTGGGCCGAGTTGCTGGAAAGACGAACTGGGGTAGTGGTACCACTAGCTCGCAAGACCTTTCTGGTGGGTGCGGTACGCTCGCGTATGCGGGAAACGGGTTGTAACGATTATGAGGACTATTTCCAGCGTATCTGTTCGTCGGCAGCTGGAGCAGTGGAGTGGGGCGTTCTGGTAGATCGCCTGACCGTCCATGAAACGAAGTTTTTCAGGCATCTGCCTTCTTTCGAACTGATCGAAAAACAGTGGTTACCACAACAGCTTGGCAAAGGTAGTGATCACCTGCATGCCTGGAGTGTCGGTTGTTCGAGTGGCGAGGAGGCGTGGTCCCTGGCAATGGTCATGCATCGCTTCTTTAGCGAACGTTTAGGGAAAGTGAATTTTGGCATTTCTGCAAGTGATGTCAGCCAGGCAGCGCTTGCCACCGCACGGGCGGCCGTTTATCCCGTCGAGAGATTGTCGGAGATACCACTTACCTATCGGGCTGATTACGTGGAAATGGTTTCCGATACAACGTTCCGTCCGG
>CAYOLM010000190.1:0-3430 GCA_964404785.1 uncultured Mizugakiibacter sp. | reverse complement strand
CGCGTGCAGTTCAGGATGGTGTGGCATCGATACAGGCGAAACGGATCTTCCAGCTCATCCAGGCGGGTACCGGTATCTTCATCACGACTATCGACGATCCACCGATAGGCTTGGAGCAACACGGCTGGCCCCAGATAACGATCTCCGTTCCACCAGTAGCTCGGACAACCAGTGGTGCAACAGGCGCACAAAACACATTCATACAGACCATCGAGTTTCTTGCGCTCTTCCGGGGACTGTAAACGCTCGCGATCCGCGGGCGGCGGTGACTGGGTACGAATCCAGGGATGTATCGAGGCATACTGGGCATAAAAATGGGTCAGATCGGGTACCAAATCCTTTACCACCGGCATATGTGGCAAGGGATAGATGTTGATAATTCCACTGCCACATTCGTCGAGGCCCTTGATGCAAGCCAAGGTATTGGTCCCATCGATATTCATGGCACAGGAGCCACAAATCCCCTCACGGCAGGAACGCCGCAAGGTCAAACTTGGATCAATCTCATTTTTGATCTTGAGCAGTACGTCCAGGATCATTAAGCAGTTCGAAACATCCACCTCATAGCTATCCATACGCGGGTTCTGGCCGTCGTCGGGACTCCACCGATAAATGCGAAACGTGCGGGGGGTCTTCACGCCGGGCTTGGCAGGATAGTGCTTGCCCGGAATAATCTTGGAATTCTTGGGTAGGGAAAACTCGGCCATGGTTAACTCCGTATGCATGATGTCGCGGTCAGCAACTTGGCTTAGTAAACGCGTTTACTCAACGGCACGACTTCGACCTCATCGGTCATTGTGTGCATATGTACAGGACGGGAATCAAACGCCGCTGTACCTGCCGCATCGACCTTGACTAAGGTGTGCTTGAGCCAGTTGGTATCGTCACGATCAGGATAATCTTCACGCGCATGCGCACCACGACTCTCAGTACGCTGCTCCGCGGAATACATAGTGGCGACGGCCTGGGGTAGCAGATTGGCCAGTTCCAGGGTTTCCATCAGATCGGAGTTCCATACCAGCGAATGGTCGGTGACATGGACATCCTCAAAACTGGAAAACACCTTGTGAATATTTCCACAACCCTCCTTAAGGGTTTTCTCGGTGCGGAACACTGCAGCATCGCGTTGCATGGTGCGTTGCATTGCCAGGCGTATCTGGGCAGTTGAGGTGCTCCCTTTGGCGTGGCGAACGGTATCGAAACGCTGCAAGGCCTGATCGAGAACACTGTTTGGAAGATCCTTGTGGGATGCACCGGGCTGAATACGTTCAGCACAGCGCTTGGCGGCAGAACGGCCAAACACCATGATGTCCAGCAGTGAGTTGGAACCCAGACGGTTACCACCATGTACCGATACGCAAGCTGCCTCGCCGATGGCAAACAGCCCGGGAACGACAGCATCCGGATCATCCCCCTTTCTCTGCACCACTTCACCGTAGAGATTAGTAGGAATGCCGCCCATGTTGTAATGCGCAGTCGGCAGCACTGGGATAGGCTGTTTACTTACATCCACCCCGGAGAAAATCCGGGCGGTTTCGGTAATGCCCGGCAAGCGTTCGTGGATCACATCGGCACCGAGATGCATCAGGTTGAGATGCAGATGGTCCTGCTGATCTCCCAAGCCACGACCTTCCCGCATTTCTATAGTCATGGCCCGACTGACGACATCGCGCGAAGCCAGGTCCTTGGCATGGGGTGCATAACGTTCCATGAAACGTTCACCCTTGGAGTTGGTCAGATACCCACCCTCACCGCGGACACCTTCGGTAATCAGGCACCCCGCGCCATAGATTCCAGTTGGATGGAATTGCACGAATTCCATATCCTGCAACGCCAACCCGGCTCGCAAAACCATCCCTCCTCCGTCACCGGTACAGGTATGGGCGCCGGTACAACTGAAGTAGGCGCGGCCATAACCACCCGTGGCAAGCACCACTGACTGACCCCGGAAGAAATGTAGGGTTCCTTCATTCAAATCCAGAGCCAACACCCCACGACAGACCCCTTCCTCATCAAAAATCAGGTCAGTGGCAAAATATTCGACAAAGAACTGAGCCTGATGCTTCAATGCCTGTTGATAGAGCGTATGCAGCATGGCGTGACCGGTACGATCTGCCGCCGCGCAGGTACGCTGGGCCGTGCCCTCACCGTAATGCGTGGTCATGCCACCGAAAGGCCGCTGATAGATGTGCCCGTCTTCGGTACGTGAAAAAGGTACGCCGTAATGTTCCAGTTCAGGAACAACACTGAGAGCCTCACGACACATGAATTCGACCGCATCCTGATCAGCCAGCCAGTCGGAACCCTTGATGGTGTCGTAAAAATGAAAGCGCCAATCATCCTCACCCATATTACCCAGTGCCGCAGCAATACCACCCTGCGCCGCCACCGTATGTGACCGGGTCGGAAAAACCTTGGTGACACAGGCCGTTTTCAAGCCTTTCTCAGCCATTCCGAAGGTAGCCCGCAAACCTGCCCCACCGGCACCGACTACAACGACATCAAACTTGTGTTGTTGAATCTTGTAACTTTCCATTTTTCAGTATCCCAAAGCGATGCGGAGTACCGCCACGGCACAGGCCAAGGCACCGAGCACGGCGAGAAAACGAACCAATACCTGCAAGCCAATTTCCAGCCAGCGCGTAGGCACATAGTCCTCGATGATCACCTGCAAGCCGATCTGAGCATGCCAGAACATGGCAGTGGTGAAGGCGATCATCAGTACGGCATTCAGTGGATCGGCCAACATCAAGTGGGCCGCAACATACCCGGATCGCAACAGCAGCAAAACACTGACGACAAACCAAGTACCCAATAGCAATAAAGCTACCGCAGTCAAGCGCTGCAACCACCACGGCCGCATACCATCCCGAGCCGTGCCGAGACCGTGGGCCCGCGCCAGAGGCGTACGCAAATCGTTCATAGCGCACCTCCAAAGATGACCCAAGCCCAAATCAAAATGGTCAGCAGCAGACTGGCAACGATGGCCAACCAGCCATTGCGTACAAACGCAGCTATTGCGAAACCCAGTCCGGCATCCTGTAATAGGTGGCGTAGACCGTTGCAAGCATGAAACGCCAGTGCCCAAGTCCAGCCAATCAGCAGGATCAGACCAAGCGGTGAAGCAGAAAAATGTTGAAAGACGGTATAACTTGTCTCACCCATGGCCAAGGCAAATAGCCCGGCCAGAACCATCAGACTGCCGAATACCAAAACGATACCGGTAAGCCGATGCAAAGTCGACGTGACCATCTGCACCTGCCATCGATAGATGCTCAGGTGAGGTGAAAGCGGACGTGATGTTGGTTCCATGAGAGGTGGATCCTCGCAGATGCACAGAGATTGTCACACCGCAGCTTGATTATTGTTCTGGCATACGCCGGAATCAGAAATCGATGCAGCGGCCATTCTTTTCCCAGTCGCCATAGCG
>CAYOLM010000189.1:0-3433 GCA_964404785.1 uncultured Mizugakiibacter sp. | reverse complement strand
GTAGCGTGACCGATGCTACCGCTGATGGCCAGAACCTGCCCGACGGCGGGTACGGTGGCCCCGACCAGGGTGCCGAATCCGGATGGACCAAGGTAACTCAGGAAATGGTGGTACAGCCAGGGGTCAAAGAAGATTTCCAGCGTCGAGAACAAGATGATCACGGCAATGGCGGCAGCAATTTTGCTGTGCTCAGCGTGAATCATCCGGGCTAAAGCCAGAATTGCGGCGACCCCGCAGATAGCATTACCGAAACCTAACAGCAGGGATGTGTCCCGATCCAGCCCCAGAACCCGTCGGCCAAGGAATATCCCCAGTACCAGCGTCGATACGACAATAAAGAGGTCAAGTAGCAGACCCGTCAGGCCAATACTAGCGATGCTAGTCAACGAAATTCGTGCGCCATACAGCAAAATACCGAGGTTCAGCAGGCGGTGCTGGGCGGCACCTACCCCGGGTTCGATGCGCTGGGGTAAGCGTTCGCCCAGTAGCGCACCACTGGCAATGCCGATGACAATCGCCAGCATGAGCGGGTCGATGCGGTATCTGGCCAGCAAGGGTTGGCCAGCCAGCCACAGACTCAGGGTGCCGATTGCCAGCGCCAGTGCCATGCCGGGGATAATGCGTAGCAGGTGGTGGTAGAGACGGTGTTGGAGTGCCGCTTCAGGATGGGGTGGGGAAGCAGGCATCAAACGGAACCCATCTGCAGGCAGGGCCAAGTATTTTCGATGCTGGAAGATAATATATAAATACGCTATTTTTTATTACCGCGATAAGATGTCCTTATGATAGGTATCAGCCCACGGCAACTGGAAGTCTTCGCCACCATTGCAGCCACCGGTAGTGTGCGTGCTGCTGCGGATTGTCTGCACCTTACCCAACCGGCAGCCAGCATGGCTTTAGCCGGTCTGGAAAGGCGCATCGGTGTAAAATTATTTGATCGGGTCAGCCAAAGGCTGCATCTGAATGAATGCGGGCGTAATTTGTTGCCATTGGCTCAGGATACGTTGCGGCAGTTGCAGGAAATTGAAAACGTCAGTCACTTTACCGAGGGGCAGGCGTTATGTGGCGATCTGCATATCGGTGCCAGCAATACCGTGGGCAGCTATCGGGTACGAGAGCTGCTGGGTGATTTTGTATCGGCTCATCCGGCGGTAGGAATTTGTCTGGCCGTAGACAACACCAAGCACATCCTCGGCAAATTACTGGATTACAGCCTGGATGTCGGCTGCGTCGAGGGCCCGGTGATGCAAGTCGGGGTGGATGTACTGCCTTGGCGTGAAGATCGCCTGGTGGTCTGCGTGCGTCCCGACCATCCTTTGGCTCACAAGACTCCCTTACAGCCCGCAGATTTTGCCGACGTGCGTTGGATTTTGCGTGAACATGGATCAGCTACCCGAACTTTGGTCGAACATGAGCTGTCACGCTTGCCAACTGGCGTAAATGTTCTTGAGTTGGGCCACAGTGAGGCCATTAAACAAGCCGTTATTGCCGGTCTCGGCGTGGCCTGTTTGCCCAAAGTGGCAGTACGAGATGCCATTGCGGTGGGGGATCTCGTATGTCTGGATACCCCGTTTCTGGACCTGCAGCGGAGTCTGTCTCTGATACTGGTGCAGGGTCGTTACCGTGGTGCGTTGATCGAGGCGTTTCTAGCCTCAGCACTCAATGCAGAAGTAGCAGGGTAGACAGAGCGAGAAACGAGGCAAAGCCACAGCTGTCTGTGACCGTGGTCAGGATGACTCCTCCGGCGAGCGCTGGATCGACCCCGATTCGCTTCAGAATCAGGGGTATATAGACACCCGATAATGAGGCGGCCAGAAGATTGATGATCATGGCAGCGCCAAAAGCCAACGATAGTAGTGAATCATGGAATACCAGCCATGACAGGCTGCCGACCACCAATGCCCAGAGCAGTCCATTGGCGATACCAACCAGTACCTCCTTACGCAACAGCGGCAGGGCATTGGTAAAACCCACCTGTCCCAGGGCCAGCGCACGTACCATGATGGTCAGAGTCTGGGTACCGGCGATGCCGCCCATGCTAGCGACGATGGGCATGAGTACAGCAGTGGCCACCACTTGCTGCAACACCGGTTCGAAGTTGCCGATAACCCATGAAGCAAAGAACGCTGTCAGTAAATTGATACCCAACCAGACGGCCCGGCGTCGGGCACTGCGTCGGACCGGGGCAAACAGATCTTCCTCTTCGTCCAGACCGGCGGCTCCGTAGACCTGGTGTTCGGCCTGGGCACGGATGATGTCGACCACGTCATCGATGGTGATCCGGCCCAGCAGCATATTGTTGGCATCGACTACCGGGGCGCTATACCAATCATGGTTGGCGAACAGCTCTGCCACCTGGTCCTCAGAGGTGTCGGCGCGGATCGCTGCAAGGTTTTCGTCCATGATGCGATTGAGTGGCGTGTCGGGGTCAGCGGTCAGTAGACTGGCCAGGCGTAATTGCCCAAGGTGGGTACCGCGGCGACTCACCACATACAGAGTATCGGTGGATTCGGGAAGTTCACCCCGCAGGCGTAAATAGCGCAGTACGACATCCACCGAGACGTTGGCGCGGACGGTGACTACATCGGTGTTCATCAAGCGCCCGGCGGTGCCTTCTGGATAGGCCAGCATATGTTCCAGGCGTTCGCGGTGCAGTCGGTCCATGGACTTGAGTAGCTGGTCCACAACCGTAGCGGGAAGATCATCGATGAGTTCGGCCAGGTCATCGAGTTCGAGGCTACCGGCGGCGGCGATAATTTCATCGTCATCCATGCCGCGCAGCAGGCTTTCGCGAACCTCGTCGTTGACGTGAACGAGAACTTCGCCATCATCGCTGGGGTCGACCAAACCCCAGACCACTTCACGTTTGGCGGGTGGCAGCGATTCCAGCAGGTTGGCAATTTCTGCCGGGGTGAGCGTATTGATCAGGCGCCGTACCGGCCCTAGCCGGCCTGATTCCAGAGCATTGGCCAATAGTTTCAGACGTTCGGCGATGCGGGTCTCGCGGCTGGGTTCGGCCATGCTGGTATCCGGTTGATAGCGATTGCATTATCGTCATCGTGGCGCGCAGGCGGGTCACGCAAGCGTAGCAGTCAAACGACGCTGGTAATGATACCTTGCAGCAGAGTCTCGACTTCCTGTAGATCGGTAGCTCGTTTCAAACGCGGCGCCAGACTGCGTAGAGTATGCACATCGAGACGTGCCAACTGCTCGCGCATGGCGGGCAAGCGTGATGGTGACATACTGAAATCAGTGACCCCAAGGGCGAGTAGCAGTGCAGCGCAGCTGGGGTCGCCAGCGATTTCGCCACATACGCTCACTGGTTTTGCAGCGCGCTTGGCAACGCCGATGACCAAGGCTACCAAGCGCAGCAGGGCAGGGTGACGCGGATCGTACAGGTTGGCCAGTTCGCCATTGTTGCGATCCGCAGCCA
>CAYOLM010000188.1:0-3440 GCA_964404785.1 uncultured Mizugakiibacter sp. | reverse complement strand
CGGAACACTACGGCCCGTTCCTGCTGTTGCTCGGCCAGGCCAATCAGGCCTGGATTGTGGATGGCAACCGGCCCCTGGCCGCACCGCTTGCAGCCGGGTTGCATGTTCTCAGTAATGGCCCAGCGAATCAGCAATGGCCGAAACAACGCCGTCTTCGAGCCGCCTATGTCGCGGCGAGAAATCAGCCCCACAGCTCATCGAACACCTTGCTGGAACTGCTGCAGGATGAAACTCCGGCAGCCGAAGCCGAGCTACCTGATACCGGTATTGGACGGGATAGGGAACGGCTGCTGTCGCCGATCTTTATCCATGGAGATATCTATGGAACCCGGGCCTCAACACTGTTGCAGCTTGGTGGTGATGGCCGGGCCAGCTTGGTTGAACGAAGTTTTGGCCCGAACGGTAGACCCATTGAAGAACATAGCTGGAGTCTGGCCAGCCCCCATGCTGCTTGGCAACCGAGCAGATGACCTGAGCGGATCAACCAGGCACATCGAAAAACCGTGGCGAGTGGTTCTATAAAACTGACCCCCATTTTAGATGAATCGGTCTACTTGACGTATGGATCACCTCAGGTGGCCTGGATACGTCCCGTTTATTTCCGCGCCTGCGGCACACGAATTTGGAGCGGCTTGGAGTGAGCAACGCAACCCCCAACGTGGTAAGGAGCGCCTGGGTGCCCCGTAGGTGGACGGAAGCATATTGCCCCGGACGCACAGCGTCCGCAGATGGGCGACACCGCAGAGCAGTGTCACCAGAAAGACCTCGACATTATTCACGAGCAACGGTTTCCATGCTGCTCGGCACAATGCGCGGTGAAGAAATAATCTCGATTGATGCGGTTCGTACCTCACCGCATCCTACGACAAGATCAGCGATCGACTGAAAATGCGCGGATCCCTGCAACGCCTTGCCCACCACAAGCCTGCGCCTGTTTATCGTCCGCTGGGATCATGCCACCCAGTGCATATACCGGCAGCCGTGCCGAGGCCACAAGCTTGGCAAATTTACCCCAACCCAGAGCTGGGGTATTCGGATGCGAAGCCGTCGAGACTACCGGTGAGAGCAAGGCGAAATCACAAGCTAGGACTGCAGCGCGCTCCAATTCCAAGCCATTATGACAAGAGGCACCCACCCACTGGCCACTAGGCAAAGGACGTTCACCCAGCTCAGCAAGTTGGTGGGCCTTGAGTTGTACACCACAACCGAATCTTCGAGCTCCTTCAATATCCGCATTCAGCAAACAACGCCGCCGAGCACGGATATCATGGGAAAGAAAGTCGGCAATTCCGTCCCGTACCCGTTCCACAGTCCAACCCGGCAGGCGAATCTGCAGCAAGGCATCGCCTCGTCGCAGGCGCTGCTGCACATCGTCGCGTAACGCCCGCGGATGACTCAGAGCGGGGGTGATCTCGCAGATTTCGGGCAATCGTGCAGCCGCCAGCAAGGGCTGATCCGCCGGCGGCATGCTCGCGATAGCAATCTCCTCTGGAGCCAACCAAGCCAGGCGCTGGCCTTCACGGCCGTGTGGGGTTCCTTGCCAACTGCGTACACGCAAGCCTTCCAGTACGATGCTTTGGTGCGGATAAACCCAGGGGATGCGAATCAGCGGCTGTACTACCTCCGCCCGAATCCCCAGCTCTTCTTGCAATTCGCGCAGCAGTGCCATGTCGGCATTTTCCCCGGCGTGGCGCTTACCGCCGGGAAACTCCCAGCACCCTGCAAAATCCTGGGATGGACGTCGCTCAGTCAGCAACAGTCGCCCCTGGGTATCGGCCAGGACGCCCGCAACCACTTCGATTATCTTGCGCGGAGACATTGAATACTCATGGCGCGGCGCTGGTAGTCGATAAAGGTAAAAGCACAGGCATGACGCGCATCGGTAGGATGGAACTCACGATGCAATATCTGCCACTGGGTACCGTCTATAACAGGGAAAAAAGCATCCGCATCGAGTACTTCGGTATCCACTTCGGTCAAATACAAGCTACGCACCTGCGGCATGGCTAGCCGATAGATCTCAGCCCCACCGATGACGAAAATATCTGTATCGAAATGGATGAGTTCACTAAATTCGCGGATCGTCTGCTGCCCTGGGTAGGGCGCCTGATGCTGCCGGGTAAGTACCAGATTGGTTCGGCCAGGCAAGGCTTTGCCAATCGACAGAGCCGTGTGATAACCCATCAGCACGGTGTGCCCCATGGTCAGCGTTTTGAAACGCCTGAGATCATCCGGTAGATGCCAAGGCAACTTACCTTGGCGACCGATGGCACCTTTGCGATCTATGGCAGCGATCAGTGAAAGCGCCACGGTTATACCGCCACTGGGGCCCGGATTGCGGCTTGGGGGTGGTAGCCATCGATTTGGATATCCTCGAAGCGAAAATCGAATAGTGAATCTACCTCGGGATTCAGCCGCAGTTGCGGCAGATCTCCCGGAATGCGCCTGAGCTGCTCACGCGCCTGATCGAGATGATTGAGGTACAGATGCGCATCGCCCAGAGTATGGATGAAATCACCCACCTCCAGCCCCGTCACCTGGGCAATCATCTGGGTGAGCAATGCGTAACTGGCAAGATTGAAAGGTACGCCAAGAAAAATATCTGCACTGCGTTGATACAGTTGACAGGAAAGTTTGCCTTCGGCCACATAGAACTGAAACAGCAGGTGGCACGGCGGCAGAGCCATCCGCTTCAGCTCACCGACATTCCAGGCATTCACGATCAGGCGCCGCGAATCGGGGTTGCAACGGATCGCGGTCACCACCTCGGCAATCTGATCGATGCTGTGGCCGTCGGCCGTTGTCCAAGAGCGCCACTGCTTGCCGTACACTGGACCCAGTTCACCGCGCTCATCAGCCCAGCCATCCCAGATAGTAACGCCGTGCTCGTGCAAATAAGCAATGTTGGTGTCGCCACGCAGAAACCAGAGTAGTTCATGTAGCACCGATTTCCAGTGCACCTTCTTGGTCGTCAGCAGTGGAAAACCTTGATCCAGTCGATAACGCATCTGCCAGCCAAAAACGCTCAGCGTCCCGGTACCGGTTCGATCGTCCTTGCGGACGCCATGTTCGAGTACGTGGTGCAACAGCTCGAGATAGGTCTGCATAGATCGATTATCCTGCCTCCACAAGGGGTACGCCAGATGTGGGCTGTGGCTGACGTCGGGATAACCACAGCAGCAACAAGCCAACCAGGATCAACGGTACCGAGAGCACCTGGCCCATGGTCAGCCAACCCCAAGCCAGGTAACCGAGCTGCGGATCGGGCTCGCGGATAAATTCCACGGCGAAACGAAATATGCCGTAGAGCAAGGCGAACCATCCAGACACCGCGTAGCGCCGCCGCGGTTTGCTTGAATACAGCCACAGCACTGTGAACAGCACCACCCCTTCGAGCAGGCATTCGTACAACTCTGAAGGGTGCCGGGCATAGGAATGCA
>CAYOLM010000187.1:0-3471 GCA_964404785.1 uncultured Mizugakiibacter sp. | reverse complement strand
GCGCCGCACCCAGCCGTGCGGTCAGTTCATCCAGCCGTTGTGCGCGTTCCTGCAGGCGCCGGTGCGGATGCTGAATGCCCAATCGCTGGGCCAGGGTGGTCATAGCCTGGCGACGTTCGCGTGCGCTGCGTTGCCAGGTGTGCGTGAGGCGTCCCGCCAATTGATGCAGTCGGGCAAGCAGTTCTTCGCGATCCGGAGTGACGGTTTCCGCTGCGGCCGATGGCGTGGGCGCACGTAAATCGGCGGTGAAATCGGCAATGGTGAAGTCCGTTTCGTGACCGATTCCGCTGACCACGGGAATCTCCGAGGCACGAATAGCCCGGGCAACGATCTCCTCGTTGAACGGCCACAAGTCCTCCAACGACCCGCCGCCGCGGGCGAGAATCAGCACATCGCACTCACGTCGGGCAGTGGCCAATGCGAGTGCTGCGGCAAGGGTTCCGGCAGCGGATGTCCCCTGCACCTGCGTGGGGTAGATCAACACATCGGCTGCCGGGTAACGTCGGCCGAGTATATTCAATATGTCGTGTAGCGCAGCCCCCGTGGGCGAGGTGATGACGCCGATGCGCCGCGGATAACGGGGCAGCGGCCGTTTGACTGCCTGATCGAACAGGCCCTCTGCGGCAAGTTTTCCCTTTAGCGCATCGAAGGCTCGTTGCAGTGCCCCGAGACCGGCTTCTTCCAGGCTCGACACATAGAGCTGAAATTCACCTCGCGCCGGATAGATCGAAAGGCGTCCATGCGCAAGCACCTGCATACCATCGGCCGGATCGAACCCCATACGTTGGGCATCGCGCCGAAACAGGGCGCAACGCAGTTGGGCGTCAGCGTCCTTGAGCGTGAAGTACACGTGTCCCGAACGCGGGCGGGCGAGGTTGGAAATTTCCCCTTCCACGGCGACGGTGCCGAACTCGCCTTCAAGCAGTTGCTTCGCCTCTCCGACCAGGCCGGAGACGGAGAAAACCGCGTTGCAAGAAGGGCTGTCATCGATCATGCCGTTATTTTATCCTGAAGCGGAACCCCTTTTTCACAAGACGATCCAGCGGTTCCCGGATGGGCGGATCCATCCATAATGACTACAGTCGCACGGAATTCAATCGCGAATCGAGCGGGCAGGGCGCCATGACCTGCGTGACCGGCTTGCCGTTCTCCAGAGTGCCGTGGTCTACAACGTCTACCGGCACACCGGCCACATCGGTGTGGGCCCCCATCGGGACATCCAGTGCGGTAGCGAGCAACACCAGGCGGTGCTTGAGCGTGCCGCGATATCGCAGACGGGCAATGATTTCCTGTCCGGGATAGCAGCCCTTGTTCCAGGCGATCACCCCCCGCGTATCAAAACCGAGGCTCTGCGGCAGGAAGTGACCGCGGGTGGCTGCGTGAATGGCAACCTCACTCGTCCGCATACAGACGCCGTACCACTGCGCACGCTCGGCGAGTGCGCATGCGCCGAACAGGGTGTCAAGCAGGGCCGACATGCGCTCTACTTCGCCGGCGATCAGGCAACGCCCATCGACCGTGAGTGCGATATCCAAATCGCCCGTTGTGGTGGCCATACCCACTGCAGGTGTCGGCAGGTGGGCGGCGCGGAGCACCGAGGGCACGTCATTCCCGAACAGGGCCGCTACGGCCCACGCCGTACTCACGCCTATTTCGACCTGCGCCCGAAACCGAAACTGCGACAAATGCGCGACAAACCAGTCCGCTTCACCGGCGGGCAGGATCAACCGCCAGTGGGTGCCGATGTGCCAGGCCGTGGCCGTCGCAATCACCCGACCCTTGCTGTCGGCGAAACCGCAACGCTGCACGCATTGTGCCTCCGGCGTGGCCAACGCCGTCATGCTCTGGGCGTCGAGAAAAGCCGTGGCATCGGGTCCGCTGACGGTCACCCGGCTCAGGCCGGGATCGCGAACCAGTGAAGCAGTGAATTTGGCCATGTCGCTCCGATCGGCAACCCTACACTGGCATAATAGCAACATGCGTTGGATACCGGACATATCATTTTGAAGTGCGTTCTCACGACTACCGATACCGCCTTGCTGGAATACGTGCGCCGGGTACTCGCCGAGCGGAACATCGGTATTTTCGTACGCAACGCAACGAATTCCGGTTCGATTGCCGGAGAATTGACACCGGTTATTGCGCATCCCGAAATATGGGTGGTGGCCGATGAGGATTACACGGCGGCCGCGCGGTTGGTGACCGACACGATGGAAAGTTTGCGCCCGGTTTCCACCGAACCCTGGGTGTGCCCCAACTGCGGAGAGCACCTGGAGGCACAATTCGAAGTGTGTTGGTCCTGTGGCCAAGCCCGCAAAACCGGGGACACCTGAAAGCAATCGCCACACCCGGAGAAAATTCCACGGAACCTCCGAATTAAATGGACGCAGGCGGCAGCGTGAGCAATATGATGGCTTACGTAGGC
This sequence comes from uncultured Mizugakiibacter sp., assembly GCA_964404785.1. Classification (GTDB taxonomy): domain Bacteria; phylum Pseudomonadota; class Gammaproteobacteria; order Xanthomonadales; family Rhodanobacteraceae; genus Metallibacterium. Next base: position 1,046 of record CAYOLM010000187.1, on the reverse strand, counting down.
ATAGGCGAATGGGTGGTATGCCAGTAATGGGTAGGTATTTAGGAATCAATAGGGCCACGATATCGATCTTGCCCTAGAATTTCGTATTATGGAGGAGCAGAATAGCTCATATCGCATGCGTTGGGTATCACACAATTGAGGGTTCTCGAATGAGAAAACTCACGGGCACTCGACATGGCGACGCTGCAAATGCGCTTTTTGCCTTCTATGGTGATAAGGCGCACGAACTGGAAGAAGCAGGCCAGTGCTTTATGGCTGCGGTCGCCTTGGCCTTCGGGATTGAGGCTGCGATTCTAGCCTACCTTTTGGTAGAGTTCGGAGAAGAAAATGGTGGCGAACTGCAGATCCCGGATAACATCAACTTCTGCGACCTGATAGAGGCAGCAAATGAGATCGATGTTCTAGGCGCACCTATCGACACACCCTCCCATGTTCGCGACGATGGCCAGAAACCCAAACATATCGCCAAAGAGGTGGTCGACCAGATCAGAAAATTTCGCAACCTAATTCACCCTGCCGTAGCGCTACGTCAGAATTATGACCCACGCGCCTTCACGAAGGAAGATCTCGTGGAATTCAAGGAGATGTACGAATCCGTGACACACAGTTTGTTTTACTACATTTGAACCAGACGGCACAAACCCAAAAGAAATAAGAACAATCCGGGGAACAGAGTGAGCTATCCCGGGTTTTATGGACACCAAACCCGGGATAGCTTAGATATTGACCTTACCCTCGAATTTTACATTACGGAGGAGCGGGAATTCGGGGGACAGTATTACCTATCTATCCCGGCGGACTATGCCTACGACGACAGCGGCAACCTGGCCACGAGGTGAGCAACGCGAACACGGGCACCGTATACTGGCAGGCGGTTAGGTGTTTTCTGTCTGTCCCCGATCTCTTACAACCGGAACCGATGCATTATTGACAAAAATTGCCGAACTTGCGTGCCTCGATTGCTACTGCACCCCAGTCGAAAGAGGCCGGCTTGCCATCATCGGCAAAGTTGTAGTAGACCGTGCCGTTGGGAAACAGGACTACCG
>CAYOLM010000186.1:0-3487 GCA_964404785.1 uncultured Mizugakiibacter sp. | reverse complement strand
AAAACTGGCCGAGGTGGGCTTCGACCTGGCTTATCCGGATCGCCGCGCCAGTCACGAATTCATTGTCAGCGTGCAGCGGCAGAAGAAAGCCCACGGGGTCACTGCCCTGGATTTTTCCAAGGCGCTTCTGGATCATGATATTCATGCGCCAACCAATTATTTTCCATTATTGGTGCCTGAATGTCTGCTGATTGAACCTACAGAGACCGAAAGTAAGGACACCCTGGACCACTTTATTGAGGTTATGGCTACGCTGCTCAAACAGGCCGAGACGGATCCGGAAACCTTTAAGCAGGCTCCATGCACAACCCCGCTACGCCGGCTCGATGATGTCAAGGCGGCTAGACATCCTGATCTTGCCTTGCGTGAAGACGATACCGTAGCGGCTGCGACAACACACTGATTGCGGGGCGGCTCGGATCCTGGATGCGTCTTGTAGCATGCGGGCCGAGTAGTATGTGGCATGCGCTACGCTGGTTACTACAAGGGCTGTGGATTACCTGGTAGATCGAAGCATCGTGGCAACACGAGGTATATATATTCCTCGTGCCTGCTCCGCAGGGGTTTTGTTTAGGTCGGAGCGGATTCGAACGTACGGTACTGATGAGCTGTCTGCTACTGGTGTTGGCGGCAGAATGGCTCAACCCGGCGGTTGCGGTACTCATTGACCGGTATGACTCGGAGTATCAAGAACTGGCCGGGCTGGCCAAAGATATGGATTCGGCCGCCAGGTTTGCACTGATACTCAATGTGCTGGCGACCTGAGGTATGATTCTGCGGCCACAGTTGCTGGAATGAGCGTGGGTATAAAACCATCGTCTCCACCTTCCTTTCTATGTTTGTTTTAGGACAGGAGGGGCAATGATGATCGTTATCCGGTGCCCCCGTTTCGGGCCGGTGCGGGTTCGGTCAACAGGTCATGCAAGGTTGCTAGAAGGTTTTCCGGTTTGACCTGTGGGGTGAGGCAATGCATGCCGATACACAGATAGGCCACGCCACCGTTGCGGGGCGTATATGCGGCCAGTACGGGTGGCAGACTCCCCACGCTGTCGGGGATCGAATAGATTGGTAAACCATCTCTGATCACCGTGCCCAAAGCGGTTTGCCATGTTTCAAGCTCGCTGTCGTTACCACGTAGTATCAACAACGGCACCGGATGTTCAAGATTACGTCGCACCTGCAATAGTGCGGTTGCGGCATAGGGCATTGCGGCGGCATTGTCTAACCCAGTCTTGATGCATTGCGTAGCCACATCCAGCCAATCGGAGCGGGCGAGCAGATGTCCGATGCGACACAGTGTGTCGGCGGCGAGAGCATTTCCAGACGGCACGTTGGAATCGAACCAGGACATGGTGCGCCCTAACGGGGTGGAGTGCTGGATACTGCTCTCGTACAGCCCGCCACGAGCGGTGTCAGCAAACAGTTCGAGCATAGTACTGGTCAGTTCCTGCGCCCAAAATAAATCTTGGTCGCACCAGCGACAGGCGAGCATGTCCAGCAGAGCGCTTATCAATAATGCGTAATCACTCAAAAACGCATCTGGAGCCTGTTGACCACTATGTCCATGCAGCCGTCCATCCCGCCAGGCATGGCAGCGTAGTGCATGCAGACCATGTTCTGCGGCCTCGAGCATGTCTGGTGCCGCGAGATGTCGGGAGGCACGTGCGAGGCTGCGAACGGTCAGTGCGTTCCACGCAGTCAAGCGCTTATCATCACGTGTCGGTGGGGGACGCTGCTGGCGTTTTTCTCGTAAACGATTTCGGGCATCGACAAGCCGGTTTTCCGGTGATTCTCGATCCGGCTGGGATTTAGGTCGATTCATCGGAGCTACCGCATCGCGATGTTCCTGAAGGTGCCAGGCACGGCTGTCGAAATTGGGTGGTTGGTCCAGACCGTAATGCACATTAAAAATCGCAGCGCTATCTGCATCTAGACATTGGCCAACCTGTTCGTGGGTCCAGACATACCAAGCTCCTTCACCCCCCTCACTGTCGGCATCGATGGAGGCAGCCCAACCATCATCTTCCAGTCGCATGGCGTTCTCCAGCCAGCTAGCAATGCCAGTGGCTATACCGGCAAAATCGGGGCGGGTACAGGTGACCGCGGCACGTGCATAGGTCTCCAGCAACTGGGCATTGTCACAAAGCATTTTTTCAAAGTGTGGGATGGTCCATGTGGCATCCACGCAATAGCGGAAAAATCCACCATCCAGGTGATCGCGCAAGCCGCTTCGGGCCATCTGTTCAAGGGTGTGCGCGGCCATGGAACATGCGGATTCCGCCTCCTTTTGCAGCGAAGTATCGCGTGCCAGAAGCCATGCTAGTTCAATATGGGGCGGAAACTTGGGTTGGCCGCGGTGGCCGCCATGAACGGGGTCATAGTGAGAGCAAATCTGCTTCCAGGCGATCTGCTCAAGGGTAACAAGATCGGTGTGCTTAGCCACTCCAGACGGGGATGGTCCGGCTAGTACACGGCACAGGTTTTCACCTTGGCGCAGGAGATTCTCGTGCTGTTCCCGCCAAGCCCGACCCACAGCTTGTAACACATCACCGAACGCTGGCAACCCGTGTTGAGCGACAGATGGGAAATAAGTGCCGATAAAAAAAGGCACCAGATCTTCCGGATCAAGAAAGGCGGTCAGGGGCCATCCACCACCGCGCCCGTTCAAGACCTCATGGGCCCGCTGGAAGTTAGCATCGATGTCCGGCCGCTCCTCGCGGTCGAGTTTGATGCAGAGAAATCCGGCATTCATACGAGCGGCAATCACCTCATTATCGAAACACTCGTGGGCCATCACGTGACACCAGTGACAGGCGGCATAGCCGATTGAAAGCAGGATTGGCCGATTGTCTCGGCGTGCTTCAGCTAGGGCTTCTGGAGACCATGTCCACCAGTCCACAGGTTGATGGGCGTGTTGGCGCAGATAAAGGCTTTCGGCGTGTTCAAGACGGTTTATGGCAGTCGGTTCCATAGCCGATAGGATGTCATGTATACCGTTACGTGGGAAATGTGAATTACGGAATTTGCAGCCGAGCGAATTTCCAACTGCCGCAGTAGATTCTTGCCCGGCCGCCCTTCTCTTTGCATCTTCTCTCGGGTGAGCGAGAGAAGAGGCACGCCCACCGCAGGTGGGTGGAAACTTGTCGCTCTGGAGATACAGCATCGACAAGAAAAATGGCTTACCCACTACGTGGTCATAGCCTGCTTCACTGGATACTCGCCTGCGTAGCTAAGACGAGAAATCGACTGTGCAAACGGGCTCCACTTGAGGAAGAAGCCATCCCTGGCCGTCTGCCACCCTGCGGCGATCAGTCCTTGGTCTGCCTGAGTGTATTGTCAGTCTGTACTCCAGGCCCCAGGTAGGTGCCGAGAAAAGCCTGCATCTTTTCGTAGAGGGCCTGTCGGTGTGCCTCGGTATAGAAGCCGTGACCCTCCTTGGGGTAGACCAGCCACTGAAAGGGTTTATGCATTGCCTTGAGTTTGCTCC
>CAYOLM010000185.1:0-3504 GCA_964404785.1 uncultured Mizugakiibacter sp. | reverse complement strand
TCCATAGCACGGATGCATCGGCTGAAGTCAGCACAGCGAGATCGGCGAGCAGGGCATTTTGTCCCAGTTGTAGAGGAAGCTGACTACGTAAAGCGGCCTGCAGTGGCGCGTTAGTGGGCCGGGCCAGGATTTCCAAAACAGGTTCTGGTTGCAGGGCGATGATGCGTACCTGAAAATTCTGTGTCGGCAAGCCTTCAGGAGGAACCTTGGCCTCGACCACGGCTGCACCGAGCTGCAGGCGCAAGCGTTCACCGAAGCTGGAAACGACGCGGGCCGGTAATACGGCTCCGATACGCCAGACATCGGCCAGCTTGCGCAGCTCCGAAGGCGGTATTTCGCCGACGCGCAGCGTGGGTTCGAGGTTGATCAACGTGACCTCCTGGAAGCTTCTGCCGAGGACGTTTCGGTGGATGCTGTTTTACTTTTCCTAGGAATCGGCCGCGGCGACATCAACTTGAGAGTGGCTCAAGTTCCTTTTGGAGTGGCCGTTATAGGGAATGACGAAGTTGTGATCCACATCACGGGAGCGCCGACATGGCCAGCCAAGTTCGCAAGAAAGTCAGCAAAAAGGCCAATAAAAAGTCCGCTTCGGCCACCAAGCGAACCTTGCGGTTACCTGAAACCATGCGGATTAGTGATGCCGCAGAGGTTTACGCATGCATGCTCGAGGTGTCTCGTGAGAGTGGGCCGGTATGTATTGAGAGTGCCGCATTGCGACAGATTGATACAGCGGGTCTGCAGTTGCTTGCCGCCTTTGCCGTGGAGATCCGCAAGCAAGGTGCCCAGTTGGTCTGGCCAGAGCCGGCGCCGATTTTGTGTAATGCAGCGAACGTGCTGGGTATGGGGCGAATGCTCGACCTCCCTTCCTGAATTGTAACGATCCAAACCGTATCACCATGCTCCCCAGGAGATCTGTGTATGCCGCGAATACTTGCTGTTGATGATTCCGTATCCATGCGTGGAATGGTCACTTTTACTCTGCGCGAGGCTGGCTACGAAGTCGCCGAGGCCGAGGATGGCCAGGCTGCCCTGGAGCTTGCCCGTGGTGCCAGTTTTGATCTGGTGTTGGCCGATGTAAATATGCCGCGCATGGATGGCATCAGCTTGGTTCGGGAGCTACGGAAACTACCGCAATACAAGGGGGTACCGATCCTGATTCTGACCACCGAATCCAATCCTGAGAAGAAGCTGGAGGGTAAGTCCGCCGGGGCCACCGGTTGGCTGGTCAAACCCTTCGACCCAGAGCAGTTGGTCAATACGGTTAAACGGGTGTTGGGCTGAGCCATGGCCAAGGTAGATCTAGCCCGTTTCCACGCCACCTTCTTTGCCGAGAGCCTGGAGGGCTTGGATATAATGGAACAGGGCTTGCTAGCACTCGAGGGGGGTGACCGAGAGCAGGTTCACGATATTTTTCGGGCGGCGCATTCGATCAAGGGTGGGGCGGGTACCTTCGGCTTTCCGGAGATTGCCTCATTCACCCATGTACTTGAGGGCTTACTCGATGATCTGCGGGAAGGTAAGCGCGACATCGATGCCAAGTTGACCGAGTTACTGTTGCGTTCCGTCGATGTGGTGCGCAACATGCTTGCTCGTGCCCAGGCGGGTGAGTCTCTGATCGATGCGGACAGTGATGGCTTACTGCACGAACTTGAGGTGTATCACGGCATTCCAGCACTGCTGGTATCCACAAGTACCCCGGCGGTGGCATCCGTTAGTGCTTGGAATATCGTGTTTCGCCCCCATCCGCAGATGCTTTCGGGTGGCAATGACCCGCTACGCCTGTTTCGCGAGTTGCAAGCCTTGGGGCCGTTACAGGTTGCAGTCGAAGCTGAACATTTGCCTGCGCTGGCTAGCTTAGATCCTGAAACCTGCGTTATCGGTTGGCGACTGCAACTGGATGCTCAGGTCTGCCGTGAGCAGATTGAGGCGGTTTTTGAATGGGTAGAAGGCGAATGTGAACTCGCTATCACTCCCATAGACAGTCCTGCAAGCGAGTCGGTCACGCCTACCGTTACACCTCCAGGTGCCGAGTCCGTGGCCACAGTGGTTGAGCCGGTGCTGAATGCGCCGGCAAAACCGGATCCCGAACGTTCGAAATCTGCTGCAGCGGTTCGTAGTGTCATGAACCGTAGTAAAGAATCAGGATCCATACGGGTCAGTATCGAAAAGGTTGACCAATTGCTGGACACCGTCAGTGAACTGGTGATCACCCAGTCGATGCTCAACCAGTTGGGTGAAGGCCTGACTGACTCCAGACTCGAAGTCTTGCGTGAGGGCTTGGCCCAGTTGGAGCACAACACCCGGGAATTACAAGAATGCGTGATGAACATCCGCATGCTACCCATCAGTACAGTCTTTCATCGCTTTCAACGGCTGGTACGCGACCTGGGACAGCAGCTTGACAAGCAGGTACGCCTGGATCTGCATGGCAGCGAAACCGAACTCGACAAGACCGTATTGGAGCGGATCGGTGATCCGCTAGTGCATCTGGTTCGCAATGCTCTCGACCACGGTATCGAAAGCCCGGCCCAACGCCGTGCCGCCGGTAAGCCTGAAGTGGGTTGCCTGCGTCTGGAAGCCTTTCACCGTGGTGGGATGATCGTGATTGAGGTCAGTGATGATGGCTCAGGCCTGCATCACCAAGCCATTATCAACAAGGCGGTGGAACGTGGTCTGATCGGCCCGGACGAGCAACTCAGTGATGTGGAGATTGCCGATTTGATCTTCCGCCCGGGGTTCTCGACCGCTAGCGTGGCGACCGATGTATCCGGTCGTGGCGTGGGTATGGATGTGGTGCGCCGTAATGTGCAAGCACTCGGTGGCACGGTTACCGTAGATAGTGTAGTCGGCCAGGGCACCCGCTTTGTGATCACCCTGCCGTTGACTTTGGCCATCATTGACGGACTGACCGGGATTGTCGGCGGAGAGCACTACATCTTCCCGCTGGTGTCCATCATCGAATCACTGCAGTTGCAGGCCGAACAGGTCAACCAGGTGCCCGGGAAGGGTGAATTATTTCATTTTCGTGGCGAATATATCCCGATTTTACGCCTGCATCGCTTGTTTGGTTGCCGCGATGCCGTGACCACCATTGCTCAGGGTATCGTGGTGGTGGTGGAGAGCGATGGCCACCACGTGGGGGTGTTGATCGATCATCTTGCCGGTCAGCAGCAGGCCGTGATCAAGTCGCTGGACAATCATTATCGACGCGTCGAAGGGGTCTCCGGCGCCACCATTCTGGGCGACGGTTCGGTCGCTCTAATCCTTGACGTGCCGGGCCTGATACGCCTGGCGCAACGTAAAACGGCGGCCTGAACGGCTGGAGTCTGGTCATGAATAACGCACTGTCAACCCCCCCATCCACCCCATCCACTACGGCCCCAGCGGTCGTTTCGATCCCCGATCCAGATACTGAAGCGAGCCCGCCGGGTTCCGTTGCCGGACAATATCTGAGTTTCTTTCTTGGCGAAGAAGAATATGCCATCGATATTCTGGCAGTACGGG
>CAYOLM010000184.1:0-3507 GCA_964404785.1 uncultured Mizugakiibacter sp. | reverse complement strand
TCATGGTCATTCCGGTACCTGGGCGATAGATGTATTTCGCCAGACGCTTACGTAGCGCGCCAGTCCCAATGCGCGGAGTTCAATGCCGCCGAAAAGAATCTGCCCTTCGCTCGGTTCCAGCAAGCCCAGCACTAGTTTGGCTAGGGTGGTTTTGCCGGTGCCCGAGGGTGCGCTGATCGCCACGCTTTCACCAGGTTCGATCGTAAAGCTGCAGTTTTCGATGACCCAAGGTTCGTCGGCCGCATAGCGAAAACTTACATTGCGGACTTCCAGGCGTGGTTCCGGATCGGGGCCAATATAAGTACCTTGAAGTTTAGCTTCAGGTTTCGTAAGCGCGATATCGGCGACTCGCTCAGCATGCAGCCCCAGCATGCGAAAGTCATTCCAATGGTCAATAAGGTTCGCTGCGCGCTGCGTGAACTGGTCGGCATAAGCGATGAAGGCCACCAGCATGCCGATGCTGAAGGTCCCCAGCAGCACCAGATACGCCGCGAGACCGATCAACACGACCCGTTCGGCGCCAAAGATCAGCCCGTCACCGGCTTGAGATGCAATGTTCCAGCGCTGAATGGTGAGTTCCCGTTGGGTGGTATCAACCAAAATATTGGCATAACGGGCGCGACGATGATCTTGCTGGTTGGCCAGCTTCAGCGGCTGTATGCCACGAATTGATTCGATCAAGTCGCTCTCTTGCCGTGCGGCAACAACGATATGATTTTCCGTTGCGCGTCGCAGCGGGCGGAATATCGCCCAGCGTAGCAAGGCATAAAGGGTAAATGCACCCAGTACCACTCCAGTCAGTGGAATACTGTAGAAGGTCATCAACACCAAGGTTAGGATGGACATCAGCCCATCCAGTACAGTACCCACAAACTGGGTGGTGAGCGTCTGTTGAATGGTCTGCACGGATCCGAAACGCGAGATCACATCACCCACATGGCGTTTCTCGAAGAAATCCATCGGCAAGACCGAACAGGTTGCTGATCCACTGTACGCTGAGCGTGGCACTGATCCAGACGATCGACCAACTGCGCATCGCAGTCACCGCCACCTGGAAAATGGTCAGTAGAAGAAAACCGGTTATGAGCGCCAGCAGCAATCCACGATCACCTGTCGATACGACATGGTCGATCACCCATTGCAGGTAAAACGGGCCAACGAGCACCCCTCCCTCCAGCGCAAGTGCCAATAGAAATACTTGGAGCAAACTACGTTTGAGCCCGTGAACCTCGCCCATCAAGCCCTTGAATGAGATGGCCTGCCGTGCGCGCTGTGGCGTGAAATGTACAACCGGGCCTACTTCCAGCGCGATCCCGGTGAAATGGTTAGATACCTCAGCCATGCGTAAGCGACGTACGCCCTGGGCGGGGTCGTGGATCACGATGTGCTTGGTGTCCACGTGCTTCAGTACCACGAAGTGATTCAAATCCCAGTGCAGGATGCACGGTGTCTGGAGATGGTGCAGATGCTCCAATTCGATGCGCAGAGCCCGGGTCGCCAGATCGAGGCGCCCGGCCACCGCGATCAACTGTGTAAGCGTCATGCCCTTGAGCGAAAGCGATTCGCGTTGCCGCAGGCTGGGCACATCCAGGTCGTGACCGTAGTAGCAAGCGACCATGGCCACGGCAGCCAGTCCACATTCGGCGGCCTCCGTTTGCAACAGCATCGGCAATCTGCGCCGACGATTGAAACGAAACCCGACAGAGGCTTTGGAGGTAGCCGCGCTCATGGAGAGACGTGTGCCGGGTGCTGCGAGGCCGCATTACCCTCGACCAATGCCGCCAGCAAGCGCCTACGTCCAAGTAGGATCTGGCCCTGCACGGCAACGCCCGAAGTCAAGGGATGATTGCCATGCACAGACGAGGTAGTTGGAAGTCGTACCAGGACGCGATATCCCATCACACCACTTGGAACCGTCACTGCAGAAAGATCCCGGTCAGCAACGGGAACCGGATCGATATTTTCAACGGTACCTAGCTGTTGAACATTACGCCAGGGATAGGCCTCATAGCGGAGCGTAACCTTTTGTCCGGGGCGGATGGTGGCGATGGTGCGGGCCGGCACCCAGAGTTGAGCTATCAGAGTCATGCCGCCGTTGCTGGAAGCAACCAGCATGCCGTTGGCCTGAACGCGTGGTGTGTAGTGCGCAAGAACAACAACGCTCAGCAGGGCCGCTACAGCGGCGGCGGCAACTACCGCAATAACCCAGTAGGCCAGGGGGACGTTGATCAGTATGCGACCCCATGACGCCTGTCGCTGCGCGACCAGTGCTTCACTGCGAAATAGATTTTCCTCAGCCGCCACGTTCACATCCTGATGTGATCTCCGTTACTTATTAGTCTAATTCCCAATGATGAAGAAATACAAGGGAATTAACATTACCATTCTTTACAATTTATATTCTTTTAAATATCAATGATATGCAACTTATTTTGGTTGTATTTGGGATAAAAAACGCCGACACTGGCTATGTACGCGGCTGGGCAGTTGAGATTGAACGTGCGTCAGGTCAAGCGGCGGCTGCGCCGCTATCAAGACCAGGGTCCTAGCGGGCTCATCTCGGGTCATCGTGGTCGACGTGCCAACAATACCTTGGCGGCCATGCTACGCCGAGAGATTCTGGACCTAGTACGGACACGCTATACCGACTTTGGCCCTACCTTGGCTCATGAGAAGCTCCTTGAGGTGCATGGGTACCGAGTCTCAGTCGAGACGCTGTGGCAATGGATGATCGCTGATGGGCTATGGCAGGCTAAGCGGCGTAAGTCCGCCCGCATTCACCCCCGACGTTCGCGTCGGCCCTGTCTCGGTGAGTGGGTGCAGATTGATGGCTCCCCCAACGATGGGTTGGAAGATCGGGGGCTAGTTGCAGGGCCTTTTCGCTATCGTCGGGCGCTGCACCGGTGACGACCATTTACGCGATGCCATGGTGATGGGCTCGTTGCAGTACCTCGTCGAAATCGTGCTGCAAGGATTCATGGCTCAGATTGGCGCCGATATCGACGAGCTGCATGTCGGGGACTCTGCTGGATAGTGTCTATACACTGCTAGCCAGAGAAATACCTGGAAAAGGGAGAGAAAGGATGTTGCAATGTCGACGCTGGATATGGGTCTTGGTTGTGAGTGGCTTCGTAAGCTGGATACCGGTGCAGTGGCGGTGGCTATGGGGAATCAACGCCTATCGACCATCAGGATTGTACGCTCAGTTTTGCAATCCAACGGGTCGACGGTAGCACGTGACAAAGCCCTGCAGGTGTTGACGGAACGGGCGAATAAGGGCAATGATTTTGCCCAGTTCACGCTGGGCTCGCTGTATCAGTGGGGGCAGCGTGATCCTGATTCACCGGTGCACCGGGATCTTGTCAAGGCCAGCCTGTACCTGGCCAATGCTGCGACGCATGGTGCTTATGCCCCTTTAGCCATGGCGGCGATGGCGGAAATCAATTTGCTTAAGGATAAGCCGCTACAGGCCACCATTTGGGCACAGATGTACGCCTACTACGGCCG
>CAYOLM010000183.1:0-3511 GCA_964404785.1 uncultured Mizugakiibacter sp. | reverse complement strand
TGGACCCGCAATCAATGAATGGGCGTGGGTGACAAGCCGCCCGGCCGACACCGTGATACCGGTGGCAATACCTGGGGCAGTACTGGATCGGGTGAGTCTGACTGCAAATATTGAGGGGCCGATAACGCTAACGGAAACCCCTCATGTGGTGTTGAATCCGCCCACGATTCTAAAGCCGGCGAAGACCCATGGGGTACCGCGCCAAGTGGGTGCAGCCGGTGGTATTGGAACCCTGCTGACGGATTTTGCCAGTGCTTATGAGGCAGGTAGTGCGAAGCAGCTGATGAATCTATTTAATGTACAAGTACGCTCCAGTCACGGCGGGTATCGGCGTATTCGCGAGGAGTACGAGCAACTATTTCAGAATACGTTACGCCGGCAGTTGGTGTTTTCCGTACCCAGCATCGCCCTATCGCGCGATGGTCGACAGGCACGGGTATTGGTGCGGTACCAGGCTAGAACCGCATTTCGTGGAGTGGCCCAAGCCAGGCAGGGAGGGGGAGTAATGCAGTTGTCACTACTGCGCGAGCACCGCAATTGGCACATTTGGGAGATCTATCGGGATCGCGGGGTTCTCGTACAAACTGATTGACCGGCTGCAGGCAATTATCCACTCGGTAGGATGAAGAAGCGGGTGATGGCTTGCGCAGTTTCGTGGGGTTTCTCGATAATCGACATGTGGCCACAATCGTTGAGTAGGGTCATATCGATCTGGGTGGCTTGTCGTAGACCCTGACGCAGGGCCTGCATGGCATCAGGGGGAATGACCCGATCCTGACGGCACCAAAGGCCGAGCACCGGCATCTGCAGATGCGGCAACAGAGGTACCAGTACGGTGGCGTTGGCGGGTTTCCGGAGTTGCTCCAACACCCCCAGCATGAAGGCATGTCGGCGACGGTTACGATTGATGAATACATCCTCAATCCGACCCAGAAGTTTCGGGGGATGCAAAAATACCAGATCTAGCAGGTTCTGGAATCCGGCCCGATCGGTGTAAGCGAAGGGATTTTTTCCGGCCAGTACTTCCTTGGCGAAGGCGTTGAGTTTGAACGGAAGTCCGGCGGAGTCGAGCAAAGCCAGGCCAAAGACTTGCTGTGGGTGATTGGCCGCGTAGACTCCAGCGATGGCGCCACCCATCGAATGCCCAACCAAGCCGAAATGCTTGATGTGCAGCGCCCGCACAAAGCCAGCCAGGGCTTGGGCTTCACCATGGATGCCGCCCTCGGCTACGGGTACTGACGAGGATTGGCCGTAGCCAGGTAGGTCGGGTATCAGCAGATGAAAATTCCCGACCAGATACTTTGCCGTCGGCAGCCAGTCCATAGCCGAGCCACCAAAGCCATGCAGCAGTATCAGGGTCGGTCCCCTGCCACCTTGGTAATACACCCAACGAACCCCGTTGATTTCGACATTGTGGGCTTGCAGATGGTCTTGCCATACTTGCCACGTCATCCAGCCACGCACCAACCAGGAGGGTGCTAATTGGTACACACCTACAGCACTCACCAGCAACAGGCCGAACAGCAGAGCCAGCATCTTCAGTCGCCGCAGCAGCCGTATTTTTAAGGAAGAACGTATGGATGTCATGGCTTGGTGATCCGGATTGATGTAGGGCATTACCTGGCGGATCGTTGAGATGCTACAGCTCCCCCGGTTACATTCAGGCGCCGACTCAGGAAAGCGTGTGTGTGCGTCTCAGCGGTAGGGAGCAGACCTCAACAGCAACCCTCAAAGTCGATAGCCACGATGAATAGCGACGATGCCGGCACTGAGATTGTGTACACTTATTTCCGCAAAGCTGGCTTCCCTCATCATGGCTTTCAGGGCGGCTTGATCAGGGTGTTTGCGTATGGATTCAGCAAGGTAACGATAACTCTCGGTATCGTTGGCAAACAGGCGACCCAGTCGTGGCAATATCTGAAAAGAGTGTAGGTCGTACAGTGGTTGCATCCAGTGCTGGGTCAGCCGGGAAAACTCTAGAATCACGACTCGGCCTCCCGGGCGTAAAACCCGATACATCTCCCGCAGAGCCTGGTCCTTGTCGGTGACATTGCGCAGCCCGAAAGCGATGGTTACCGCATCGAAGCTGGCATCTGCACACGGCAGACTTTCGGCATTCATTTGTACCCAATCCAGCTGCCCAACCAAGCCCCGGTCGATAAGTCGTGCCCGCCCAACATCAAGCATCGCCGCGTTGATATCGCCGACGGTGATCTGCCCCTTGGCACCTACCCGTGGATGCAACAGGGCGGCGATATCGCCAGTGCCACCCGCCAGGTCGAGCACCCGATCACCGGGCCGCACTCCGCAGGTAGCAACAAAAAAACGTTTCCACAGCCGGTGGACCCCAAACGACATCAGGTCGTTCATCAGATCATAGCGCTGGGCAACAGAAGTAAAGACGCGTCCGACCAGTTGCTGCTTTTCAGCAACCGGCACTTCGCGGAAACCAAAATGGGTCGTGGCAGGTTTATTCATCCGCCTATGGTAGCGAAGTTGGGGTGAGCTTGCGTGCTGAGGGGGTGATGGTCTGCTGAGCTTGTTGCAGGTGATCGTTATGCTGCCATCCAGTTTGCTATTGGCTGAAGTGCTGCGAAAAATTAACGAGAGAGGACATCGCGGTTGTTCATTAGACAGATATCAGCGGCTATTCGTGCAATGCATCATTGCAGATGTTGGATATAAGTAATATTTATATTAACTATAGCTAAAATGTATTGGTGGGTTCTTAAGGGTAGGCGTAGGGTTGGCGTGTTATCCATGGCTTCCGGAGGAGCGTGACATATGAGCAAAAAATTTCATCTACTGATATTTGTATTGATTTTCTCAATTCCAACCTTGGCTCTTGCTGGCCAGTCTGCTGGATTCTGGCAAACACCAGGGGTTCCCGGTTTCGGCCATGTGCATGTGTGGAAAGGTGTGAAGACGGTATTTCTGCCTAATAAACACACCGTTTATAAGGCTTTGTTTGATGTCACCAAGTCCAAGCATATGGACAAGCTCAATGGCAGCCTGAATCATGCTGCTCGTACTGTGAATGCTTTTGCAGCGATGGGGGTGCCGTTGAAAAACCTAAAATTTGCGTTGGTTGTTCATGGTCCGGCGACCTCGGTCGTACTTAGCGCTAAGGCTTTCAAGGCCAAGTTTGGTTATGCCAATCCCAACCTTAAGGTGATTAATGCGTTGACCAAGGCCGGGGTTGTATTGACCGTTTGTGGTAACGCGTTGGCTGATAACGGCTACAAACCTTCAGAAGTCAATCCCAAATTCAAGATTGCCCTCTCGGCAATTTCGACCTTGGTTATTCTACAAAACCGGGGTTATGCGTTGATGCGCTTTTAAGCGATGTGTGGATAAACGGGTTACCGGTCGGCGGGATCCCCTGACCGGCCGGTACTTTTTCTGTAGAGCAATAAGGTGATTGGTATGAAACGGTGCTTACAAATTGGGCTGGGAACGATTCTGTTTGTCTTGGCGGGGATGGCTGTCAGTGTTCAGGCCGGGGATATGG
>CAYOLM010000182.1:0-3515 GCA_964404785.1 uncultured Mizugakiibacter sp. | reverse complement strand
GAGCAGCTTGGGCTCGCGGTGGTACCCATTCCCCGTGGTCACCCAGCGGGCAGGCGGCGCAATCGCCAATAGCATAGATATTCTTATCTGCCGTTGTCAGAAGATCTTTGCCAACCTTGAGTTGATGGACCAGGTTGGTTTCTAGGCCATCCAAATGAGCCAGGCAGTCAGGCCCGCGAATCCCGGCTGCCCAGACCTTGATGGTGGCAGGAAGCAAGGTATCGGTTGAGGTTCGTATGCCGGATTCGGTCACCTCAGTCACGCGGCAGTTGGTGAGTACACGTACATCTAGTGACTCGAGTTCAGCACGTACCTCGATACTCATGGACTCGGGCAAAGCCGGAAGAATACGTGGTCCGGCTTCGAGCAGATTAATACGGATATGCTGCTCGGGGATCAACGCGTCCAATCCATACTGGCTAAGTTGCCGGGTGACATGGTGCAGTTGCGCGGCCAGTTCGACGCCCGTGGCCCCAGCGCCGACGATAGCAACATCGAGGTTGCGGTCGACAGGTTCTTTGAGACATTTCCCAGTGCTACGGAACAGCAGCATTTCCAGCAGACGACGTTGAAATTGCTCAGCCTCAGAAAAGCTGTCAAGAAACCAGCAATGCTCGGCGACCCCGGGAATACCGAAGTCATTGGATACGCTGCCAACGGCGATCACTAAGGTGTCATAGTAAAAACGCCGACGTGGAATGATCTTCTTATCAAACTCATTAGACGTTGGGGCCAGCCAGACAACCTGGTGTTCACGGTCGAGGCTTTCCAGTCTGCCAATACGAAATCGCAGATGATGCTTACGCGCATGAGCAAGCAAGCTTAGGGCATGCTCCGCAGGGTCGATGGTACCGGCCGCGACTTCGTGCAGCAAAGGCTTCCATAAGTGTCTGCGTTGGGCATCGAGCATTGTGATGGTCGCCTGATTGCGACGGCCCAAACGATCGCCCAGACGGGTGGCTATCTCCAGACCGCCAGCGCCGGCACCTACGATTAAGATGCGATGAGGATTGGGCACGATACAAGATTCCTATTGGCACTTAATGATAACTGATGGTGATATAACAGGTTTGTACAAACTGGCAACACTTATATCAACGTGGCGAACTTGGCAAAAATTTCTACGGGTGATGAGTGTGTATCAGGCACTCTACATGCCAGCGCATGTCAAGTTCCTGCACAGCTTGCAGCCCTTGTGTTGGTCGATTGCCATATCCCCGATCACCCGTGACTAATGGCATGGGCTTTTTACGATTTTGTAATCCTGCCCATCCAGGGGAACCGTGTCTCTTTTCGATGGTCTGAAACTTGGCTTGGTGCGCACTTCTGCTTACGGGAGTGTGCATTGCCGATTCAGTTCATCAAGGAGAAAGCGATGAAATTCCGAAGTGTTCTCGCCACCTGTGCCGGTCTCGCACTAGGCTTGGTCGTGAGCCAGGCTGGGGCCCAGCCTGCTGTGCCAGCCGCCCAGACCGACGGTCCCGTACAGGTACTCAATAGATATCCCACCTTGCATAACAGCACCCTCGTGTTCGAGGCCGGTGGCAATCTATGGAAGGTGAACTGGAAAGGCGGCGTAGCCACCCAGTTGACTTCCGACAGTGGCTTCGATTTTTCCCCACATTTTTCTCCCGATGGCCGATGGGTTGCCTTCACGGGCTGGTATGAGGGCAATACCGACGTGTATGTAATACCCACTGCGGGCGGGACGGTACGCCGTCTAACTTTCCATTCGATCAACGCGAATAAGGGCGGCAAACTTCGGCCGAGCCTGGACAACATCGTTCTTGGCTGGACGCCCAACGGCAAGGATGTGGTGTTTCTTTCTCGCCGCAACAGCTTCAATCCACAAGTCATGCACGCTTATAAAGTGCCGCTCGCCGGCGGATTGCCGACCCGGATTCCCTTGCCCTGGACTGGGCCGCTTTCATTCAATGCCGGCGGAACCATGGTGGCCTACAACAAGTTGTCTCGGGTGTTTCGCCCATTCCACCGTAAGCACTACTATGCCGGTCAGGCTCAGGATATCTGGACCTACAATTTCAAGACCGGGGCCAGTCAGCAGATTACTCACTGGAAAGGTGCCGATGCCTGGCCGATGTGGGATGGTCAGACCTTGTATTTCACTTCCGACCGTGGCCCGCACGGCGTGCAAAATCTCTGGTCGTATTCGTTTCAGACCCACGCTTTTGCCCAGCTTACCCATTTCAAGACCTATGACATCGATTGGCCCAGTCTCGGCAACGATGGGGTGACCTTTTCTGATGGTGGCAAGCTTTATGTCTATGCCCTGCCATCCTCACGACTGATTCCGGTAAATACCCGGGTGCCGCTGGATGGTACGCGCTTATTGCCGCATTGGGTCAACACCTCGAAGATGATTCGAGATGGAAATATCGCTCCCAATGGTAAGCTTGCCGTGGTCTCCGCCCGCGGCGCGTTGTATACCGTGCCGGGCAAATATGGCGATACCATCGATTTGACCCGTAATCCAGGTGCCGATGAACGGGCTCCGGCCTGGTCACCGGATGGCAAGTGGATTGCTTATATTGGGGCTATCGGTTCCAGCAGCGAAATCTATGTTCGTCCGGCCGCAGGCATCAGCAAGCCACGGGCTCTGACGCACACCAATAATCTGAGCTACCAGGGCCACATCAGCTGGAGTCCGAATAGCAAGTGGATTACCTATGTCGATTCCAATCAGGTTCTCTGGCTGGAAAATGTCAAGACCCTGAAGCGCTACCAGGTGGCGCAGGACAAGTATCATGTCGTCGGCAGCTTCCAGGATGTGTCCTGGGCCCCACACAGTGGTTGGATCGGTTTCTCCAAAACGCTGCCTAACCGGATTAGTGGCCTGTTTCTGTATCGGCTGAATGACCACAGCTTGCACCAGATCAGCAAGGGTGGCTTCAACGATGGCCAACCGGTATTTTCCAAGAATGGCAAGTATCTGTTCTTTATCTCTTCGAGAATCGTTAATCCAGCCATGTCCTCGTTTGACTTTACTATGGCCAGTGTCGATTCTCAGGGGTTGTATGTCGCCACGCTGCGCAATAATCTGCCTTCACCGTTTGCGCCACGCAGCGTAAGTGCGCTGAGTTCCCATTCCAAGCACGGTAAGTCCGGAAAGAAATCGGGACATGGCAAATCCAAGCACAACAAAAAAGCTGCGAAACCCATCCAGATCGATCTTCAAGGACTCATGGCCCGGGCCGTTCAGGTGCCGGTACCTGCCGCCAACTACGGCAGTCTTGCTGTCGCCAAGGGCGTGCTGTATTTCAACACCATGCCCAACCCAGTACTGGGTGGAATGATTCCTGGTGAGATGCCTGTACTGCATGCCTACAACCTGGCTAAGCGCAAGGAGATCACCTTAGCCAAGGGGGTAGGTGGCTTTACTATTTCGGCCGACGGATCAACCTTGTTATACCGCTTCCATGGCCATTTGATGTTGCGCCCGGCAACCTTCAGTAAGAGTGCCAAGGCCAAACCGCTGAATCTCACGCACATGCGCC
>CAYOLM010000181.1:0-3528 GCA_964404785.1 uncultured Mizugakiibacter sp. | reverse complement strand
AGCACTCCTTAGGTGAAGACGGGAACAGCAACACATGTTTGGTATCGCCATGTGACGCATAGGCCGCGGCAAGAATATCGCTCTGCTGGGTACGGGTCGGCATGCCAGTGGAAGGACCGGTGCGCTGTACGTTGAACAGTACCGTCGGAATTTCAGCGTAATAAGCCAACCCGAGAAACTCGCTCATCAGCGACAAGCCTGGGCCGCTGGTGGCGGTGAAGGCCCGGGCACCGTTCCACATAGCACCGATCACCGCACCAATAGCTGCCAGCTCATCCTCGACCTGGATGATAGCCACCTTGTTACGCCCACTCGCCTCATCCACTCGATAAGTGGCGCAATACTTGCCAAACTCCTCGACCAGCGAGGTCGATGGGGTAATTGGATACCAGGCCGCCACGGTCGCTCCGGCATAAACACAGCCCAACGCGCAAGCCTTGTTACCGCTGACAAGGATCTTGTCACCAATGAGATCGCGGCGTTCAGCATAAAATGGCAGGGGGCAAGCAAAGGCCGCCAGGGCCGCATCGCGGCCAGCTGTGAGCGCCTCGATGTTCTGGGTGACCAGTGCGGGCTTGCCCTTAAATCTTTCGCCGAGCAGTTCGGTCAACACCTTGAACTCGATGGCCAATAATGCCGATAGGGCGCCGACGTAACAGATGTTCTTGAGCAGCAGCCGCTTGCGTGGATCGGTATGCTGCTGAACCATGGCCATGAATGGCAAACCCAGAAAACTTACATCGTCGCGCTTTAAGGAGGGATTGAGCGGCTTGGTCGAGTCGTAAAGAAGGTAGCCTTTAGGATGCAAATCCGCGACATCTTCCCGGAAACTTTGTGGGTTCATCGCCACCGTCAGGTCCACACTGCCGCGGCGCCCGGTGTGACCGGCCTCGCTAACCCGAATTTCATACCAGGTTGGCAATCCCTGGATATTCGAGGGGAACATGTTCTTGGCGGCAATTGGCAAGCCCATCCGATAGAACGCCTTGGCCAGCAACACGTTGGCACTGGCTGATCCGGTACCGTTGACGTTGGCACAGCGGACGACGAACTCATTGCACCGACCTGCAAACATCGTATTCCTCATCTCATTACACCCCGAGCCGGGAGCCATGCCCCATCACCTATAGCTGCTACTTGCTGGAGGAGGTCATTCATGACAAAGACCCCCCGCCTGGAGAAGATGAATGACGGATTTCTGCATGTCCCAAGCTCCGGTAGGACAACGCTCAGCACACAGCCCGCAGTGCAAACACATATTTTCGTCCTTGGCCATGATGCGACCGGTGGTGAGCGGCCCATCGACGTAAACGGCCTGCTCCGGGTTGGTCGCTGCAACCCGCAGCCGCGTGCGCAGCTCGTTTTCTTCCCCGTCAGCCATGAAATTGATGCAATCCATCGGGCAGATGTCGACGCAGGCATCGCATTCGATGCACAGCTTTGATGTGAAAACCGTCTGCACATCGCAGTTTAGGCAGCGCTCGGCTTCTTCGCAGGCCCGTTTGACGTCGTAGCCAAGTTCAACCTCGGTGCTGAGATTGGACAGGGCGAGTGATTTTTTTACGTGTGGCACGACCAGGCGCTGAGCGCCGTCGTAATCATTGTCGTAGCTCCACTCATGCAAGCCCATTTTTTGGCTGCTCAGATTGAGCCCCGCTGGCAAGCGATCCTGATGCAGATCCTTGCCCTGGCAATACAGATCGATGGAGATCGCCGCGGCATGACCGTGGGCGGCCGCAGAAACAATATTGTTGGGCCCGAGCGCGGCATCGCCACCGAAGAACACCCCCGGTCGGGTGGATTCGAAAGTCACCGGATCGAGTACCGGTAGCTGCCACTTGCCGATCTCGATACCTAGATCCGCTTCGATCCATGGGAACACCGGGTCCTGGCCAATGGCCAGCAGCACATCGTCACAGGGAATCTCGATCTGCTCGCCGGTGGGAATAAGTTTACGGCGCCCATCAGAATATTCCGCGCGCACTTTTTCAAAGCGCATCGCCGTTAACCGGCCATTTTCCAACACCAGGGACTGTGGATTGTGCCAATTGAGGATGGGGATGTCTTCGGCCAGCGCTTCATCCTTTTCCCACGGATGCGCCTTCATCTCATCGAAGCCACTGCGAACCGTAACCATGACCTCTTTACCACCAAGTCGGAGCGCAGTGCGGCAACAATCCATCGCCGTGTTACCACCGCCCACCACCACCACCCGTTTGCCAATGCTAGTGGTGTGCCCGAAAGCCACACTGCCCAGCCAGTCCACCCCGATGTGCACGTTGGCGGCGGCTTCAGTGCGGCCCGGAAACTGCAAATCGCGGCCACGCGGCGCCCCAGTAGCAACCAATACGGCGTCGTAGCCCTCGTCGAGTACCGCCTTGAGACTATCCACACGTTGGCCAAAGCGACACTCAACCCCCATGTCCAGGATCAGATTGACCTCTTCATCCAGGACTTCGACCGGTAAACGGAAGGCAGGAATCTGGCTGCGCATCATCCCGCCACCCTGGGGGTGTTCATCGTAGAGGACCATTTCATAGCCCAGCGGGAGCAGATCACGGGCCACGGTAAGCGCAGCGGGCCCGGCCCCGATCAGGGCAACGCGCTTGCCGTTTTTCTGCTGCGGAATCTTCGGTAAGCGGCCTGCGAGGTCACCTTTCAAGTCGGCGGCAACCCGCTTCAAGCGACAAATGGCAACCGGCTCTTTTGCTACCCTGGCTCGCCGACAGGCCGGTTCGCAGGGGCGGTCGCAGGTACGCCCGAGGATGCCCGGAAACACATTCGAATACCAGTTGAGCATGAAAGCATCGGTATAACGCCCGGCGGCAATCATGCGGATGTACTCGGGAACATTGGTGTGAGTGGGACAGGCCCACTGGCAATCGACGACCTTGTGGAAATAATCGGGCCGATTGATATCCGTTTTTTTCACCCACACCCTCCTGCAACACGCTTGTCAAAACCACGTATGGGATGTGACGGTGGCGCGTTCTAGTCGAATGTCTCGTGAAGAAATATATTCCCAAGCCTCACGAGGCGAATCATTAGTCACCTCGTCATTCCGTTGATCAGAGGCAGGAACGAACTTGGTCAACTCCAAGAGTCTTGATGTCCAAGCCCGCTAAAATTGTATATTACTGCTACAAATTACCTTCTACATCGTCTGGTGCCGCCGGACTTGCCCATTCATTCTCTGTTGTCCAAGAATGATGGGGATGGCTCAAGCCGGATCACCCATGGTTTCTATTATGACAATAAAGCAATACCAGCGTATCGAGCAACCCATTGCTGATTTCCCAGTTATCAGCCGGATGCGACAACCCAACCTTAAGGCTTGAATCCGTCGATCAGGCCATGCAAACTGCGGCATATCCTACACCCTGTGCTAGTACCGCGAACGGCCGGAGGCCAGGTACAATATCCAGGTCTTGGTACCCGATGAAGCCGACCGGAAAACAAAAGACCCGGCACATCCACCGTCAGCCGTATGCCGACGGTGGATCGATACATGGGCTATTTACCACCCAA
>CAYOLM010000180.1:0-3547 GCA_964404785.1 uncultured Mizugakiibacter sp. | reverse complement strand
CACGTACTGACCGCTCTCGAAGAACTCAAGGCCCGCGATGTATGCGTTATTGATGTGCGTGGCAAAACCTCCATTGCCGATCTGCTGGTCATTGCTTCTGGAACCTCTTCCAGACATGTCAAATCCATCGCCGACGAAGTAGTTAAATTTGCCAAGAATGCCGGGGTGTTCCCGCTCGGTGTAGAAGGCCAGCAGGAAGCCGAATGGGTACTGGTCGACCTGGGCGACATCATTGTGCATGTCATGCTGCCACGTATCCGTGAGTTTTACGGGCTGGAGAGGTTGTGGAGCGTGGACGCCAAAACCTCAGCGCACGGTGCCGCGGGCTGAGCAGCTTGATGCGGGCAACCATCCTCAGTATCGGTGAGCGCATGCCGAGCTGGGTTGCTGCAGGTCTGGCCGAATACCGTAAGCGCTTGGGACGCGAACTGCCACTCGAGCTGGTGGCACTCCGTTCGGGCTTACGTACCAGGAATCAGCCCATTCAGCGGGCCATCGAGATGGAGAGTGCGGCCATGTTGGCGCGTATTTCCACAACCGATCGGGTGATCGCCCTGGACGGGCGTGGGCAGTCCTGGTCCAGCGAAGACTTGGCCAAACAGTTAGCCGACTGGCGTATGGATGGTCGTAACCTGGTGTTTCTGGTCGGTGGGGCAGACGGCCTGGCCCCGGCAATCCTGGAGCGTGCGGAGCTGCGTTGGTCGCTAGGTACCCTGACCTTGCCGCACATGCTGGTTCGGGTCATCGTGGCCGAGCAATTGTATCGTGCCATTTGCCAGTTATCCGGTCATCCCTACCATAGGGGTTGATCGAGATACCCTTGGGCACCTCGATCAACCTACCATGCGGCCCGATGACTGCGTTGCGTCCTCACTCACGCCATGCCGATCTAGCCGATAGGTCACGGAAATTCGTTCCTGGACAGCCGGCCTTCAAATTACTCGCTACCGCGTTTTGAGGTACCTCTTACAGCGCTTCAGCCGTGCCAGTAGCCCAGCCCAATGCCGATATTGACGTTGGGCCGGTGACTGCGCATTTCCTCGGCAGTCCACACGTGCGAGGCCTCTACCTGGACCAGGGGAAAGACGTAAACGGCTTTGCCTACATGGCCAGCGAAGGTGCCCTTGATACGTCCTCGAATCGTTACCAAAGTCCCGGGTGAATAATTGAGGCGCTCAACATAGCCTTGCATGATGGCAATGAATCGACCTCCTTCGGAACTTTGTAGCTGGGGTCGCTGCGAGCTATCCAGGGGATAACCGAGCATTTCGATGCGGGTGGTGTTGGAGAGGTTCTGTACCGAGATCACCTGGCCCCCCCAGATGACCGAGCGGCCGATGAAATGCTCGGGCGTTTGCGCCACGGTACTTGGCGGTACGGTGGCTTCATTGCCGGTGGTCTTGAATACCGGGGGCGGGGCACACGCGGCGAGAAGCGAGCTGATCAGGATCAGCAGTGCCCAGCGATAACGGTTTAAGCGCATGATAAAATCCCCGCAGTTGACCCGCCAAGTTTAACGGGTTCAGGCCTAAGCAGTGCGATCATGATCGTGCTTGTTCACGAGACAGCCATTCAAGCCGGCTCGTGCCAGGAGCATTTTCGCCGAGGTAGGTGGCCAGGGCAGGGAGTGTTGTTTGTAGCTCAGCATCCAGTTTCCAGGGTGGATTGAGAAAGGCCATTCCGCAACCGTTCATACGTAATGGTGAATCAGCAGGACGTACTTGTAGCTCAGCGAGCAGTACCGAGCCCGCTCCGCAGTGAGCCAGCCAACGCTGAAACGGTAGCAGTTCACGACGCAGTTTGATTGGGTACCAGACCGCGAAGATCCCTTGTGGCCAACGCTTGAGTGCATTGTTCAAGGCCAATTGGATGAGAGAGAATTCCTGTACCTGGGCTTCGTAGGGGGGGTCGATCAATACCCAACCCCGGTGCTCCTGTGGCGGCAGCAGCGCTTGCAGTGCCGCGTAGCCATCCCGGCGGTGCACCTGGATTCGTTGATCGGAATGGAATAAGCGTTTCAACTCTCCACAGGCTTTCGCTTCAAGCTCGCACAATACCAGGCGGTCGCCAGCACGCATGCTATGCGCGGCGAGCCAGGGTGAGCCTGGATAGCGGCGTATGGCCGCGGTACCCGCGTTATGGGCTCGTACCGTATTCAGGTATCGCACGATGCCATCAGGCAGACCTCCCGTTAGCTTGGCCAGTCGCTGGATGCCCATCTCGCTTTCGGCGGTCATGCGGGCCTCCCGCTGGCCAAGCTTGTAACTGCCGGCACCCGCATGGGTCTCGAAATAACAATACGGCTTGGATTTGCGATTCAATGCGGCCAAAACTGCCTGGGCACATACATGTTTGAACACATCTGCGAAGTTGCCCGCGTGATAGGCGTGTCGATAGTTCATACTGGCATCCGCTTGGGGTGGTTCAGTGTAGCGCCCAGGTATTCACAGACTTGAGTTATTCAGGGGACGTTGCTTACAACTTGTAAGAAATCCTGACCACAGGTAGGATGCGCGAGTGTTCATCGCCCTTACCCGCCGTTTTATCCTGATGCTGGTCGTACTGATCTGGGTAGGTACTGCCTCCGCATCCGTGACCTCGAAGATCGGCCATGTCAGTAATACACCGCCCAACGTGCCCATGGCAGTGAATCTTGCGAGTGAACACTGTGTGCAGAGATCCCACCCCGAGCGCTCTCCAGTTGCTGTTGCGTGTGAGCAATGTGCTGCCTGTGTAGGTGCCGGGGTAAGTTTGCCAGCCGAGGGCTTTACACCCTTTGCGTTTCAAGTTCCCGAATCGATTACTTTTCGTGATAGCACGCCATTCATCCACGAACATTTCAGCATACCTCTGCTGCGACCACCCCTGACTTGACAGAGCCTGTCTGGCCTGATTATTAGGCCCGATTGGCTTGCTCGACCTGGACACCGCGTAAACCTTTGCGGTGGTTTTCCCATGTGTTGGAGCGTGTCATGTCACGTATTTGCTTTCCTGATTTCCCATCTCTTGCCCCTGATCCTTCACGTCGACGGTTTGTTCGCGGCTTGGCTCTGGGTGGTGTCTTGTTCGGTTTGGCGCCGTTGTCGCGGTTGGCCAAGGCCTCGCCAGTCCGGGTGTCTCCAGCCGTGCTCCGGGGTACAGATTTCAACCTGGATATTGCCGAAACTCCGGTGAACTTCACCGGGCATCCAGCCATCGCTACGGCGATCAATGGCCAGGTGCCCGCACCGATCCTGCACTGGCGTGAGGGTGATACGGTCACTATCAACGTTACCAACCGGATGAATGTGTCCGCTTCGATTCACTGGCACGGCATCCTTCTTCCCGCCGACATGGATGGGGTGCCCGGCCTGAGTTATCCGGGGATCGCCCCGGGAGAAACCTTCCAGTATCGTTTCAAAGTGCAGCAAGCGGGCACATATTGGTACCACAGCCATACCGGTTTTCAGGAACAGACTGGCATGTACGGAGCGATTGTGATCGAACCGCGTGAAACCGAACCGTTTCCCGGTGATCGGGATTATGTGGTGCTGCTGTCGGACTGGAC
>CAYOLM010000179.1:0-3563 GCA_964404785.1 uncultured Mizugakiibacter sp. | reverse complement strand
CCATAAGGAGACAACATGCGTCATTACGAGGTCGTATTTCTGGTTCATCCGGATCAGAGTGAGCTGGTTCCCTCCATGGTCGAGCGCTACAAGACCCTGGTCGAAGAAAGTGGCGGCAAAGTACATCGCCAGGAAGACTGGGGGCGTCGCCAGCTGGCCTATTCGATCCAGGATCTGGCCAAGGCGCACTATGCGCTGCTGAACATCGAATGCGATCAGGCGACCATTGATGAGTTGAAGTCCACCTTCCGCTTTAACGATGCGGTGTTGCGGCATCTCATCGTACGCATGGATGAAGCGGTCACCGAGCCGTCTCCAATCCTCAAGGCCAAGGAGAAAGAGGACTCTAAATCACGTCGTCGCGATGATGACTCCGAGACCCGTACTCGCCCGACCAGCGGGGCTGATGAGGTTACCGTAAAGCAGCCTGAGGACGCTAAAAACGACCCACCCACAGATGACAAAGCTGTGGAAAATGTTGATACCGGTAAGAACGATAACGCCGAACAGACCGCCTGAGGATTCCGCTATGTCCAAGTTTTTCCGTCGCCGTAAATATTGCCGTTTCACCGCAGAAGGGGTGACTGATATCGACTACAAGGATCTTGTCACCTTGCGTCAGTACATTACTGAAACCGGCAAAATTGTTCCAAGCCGCGTTACCGGCACCAAGGTTCGCTATCAGCGGAAGCTGGCACTTGCAGTGAAGCGGGCGCGGTTTCTCGCCCTGTTACCGTTTACCGATAACCATGATATCTGAGTTGAATCGCTGGCCAGCTGTTGCCGGGGCCAGCACTTCGCGTTCGGACAGCCACCAAGCTGCATCGCTCGACGATGCTAACGATACGGGAGATCTTCCATGCAATTGATCCTTCTTGAAAAAGTAAAAAATCTCGGTAGTCTTGGCGAGAAAGTTAATGTCAAGCCAGGATATGGTCGTAACTACCTGATTCCGCAGGGGAAAGCTATCCCGGTTACTACTGCGAATCTTGCTGATTTTGAAAAACGTCGAGTTGAGATTGAAGCGCGTGCTCAGGGTCATCTGGATGGTGCTATGTCGCGTAAGCAGGCACTTGATGGGCAAAGCATTAGCATGGAAGTTCACGCCAGCCCCGAGGGCAAGCTGTTCGGATCAGTAGGTCAACGTGATATTGCCGAGAGGTTCAGTGCCCGTGGTTTGGCTGTGAATAAAGCAGAAGTGGTGCTGGCTGCAGGTCCGCTGCGGATGGTGGGTGAGTATGAAATTACCATTGCTCTGCATACCGACGTGAAGGCACTTGTCAAGGTGCTGGTGCAGGCCGTTTGAACAGTATCGCTATATCGTTACGACAACCTATCAGGGCGCCTGCGGCGCCCTGATAGGTTGTCGATATCGCAAGATTGGCGACTACTGCAGTTTATACATACTTATACACAGGGTTTCCTCTAGCTCTGCACAGGTTTTCCCCTTCCCCCTAGCCGTGACACTGGTCATCATGCATGTAATAGTCAGGGCCTATTTCTTGGACTGACTTCCATCTGCGCTATCGGAGAGGCCAATCGAATGCCTGCATTGAACACGGATCGCAGCAATCCAGCCACGGTCGATACTTTGCGCGTACCTCCACATTCTATTGAAGCCGAGCAGGCGGTTCTCGGGGGCACCATGTTAGTGGCTGACGCCTGGGACAAAATAGCCGATCGTCTCACTGCCGACGATTTCTACCGTAAGGATCATCGGCTGATTTTTCAGGCCATGAGTGAGCTGGTAGCTCGCAACCAACCTTGTGATGTACTGACCATCGGCGAGTGGTTTCAGCATAATGATAAGACCGATGAAATCGGTGGGTCTGCCTATCTGGTCGAGCTTGCTGAAAACACCCCCGGTGCGGCGAACATCCGGGCTTATGCAGATATCGTTCGTGAGAAGTCGATTCTGCGGCAGTTGATTGATGCTGGCATCGGCACAGCTGAGGATGCCTACCATCCCGATGGACGCCACTCAAGGGATCTGTTGGAAGCGGCGGAGCGGCGCGTCTTTGCCATTGCCGAGACGGGTGCACGAGGGCGTAAAAACTACACCAGTATGCCCGATACCGCTCGCGAGGTGCTGCGCATCCTTCATGAGCGCTATGAGAATCGCGGCCAACTTACCGGACTGTCGACCGGCTTTGCCGATCTGGATCGTTGGACCTCCGGTTTGCAAGGATCTGATTTGGTCATCGTTGCTGCCAGACCCTCAATGGGCAAGACCGCTTTGGCCTTGAATATTGCTGAACATGCTGCGCTCAGTGACAAGCAAAGCGTATTGTTCTTCTCCATGGAAATGTCCGCAACCCAGCTTGGCTTCCGACTGGTCTCGGCCATTGGCCGGATTAACCAGACCCATTTGCGGAATGGTGACATTGCCGAGGAGGACTGGCCGCGGGTCACTCAAGCCATGGGACTTCTCGGGCAAGCCAAGATTTTCATCGACGATACCGCAGCTTTGGCACCGAATGAGATACGCGCTCGAGCTCGCCGTATTCAGCGGGAACATGGTCTGGGGCTGATCGTTATCGACTATCTACAACTGATGCAGGTTCCCGGTAACAAGGAAAACCGGGCTACCGAAATTTCCGAGATTTCGCGGGGTCTCAAGGCACTGGCTAAGGAACTGGACATTCCCGTGGTCGCCCTGTCACAGCTTAACCGGTCCCTGGAGCAGCGCACTGATAAGCGGCCTATGCTGGCCGACCTGCGCGAGTCCGGGGCTATTGAGCAGGATGCTGATGTGATTCTGTTCATTTACCGCGATGAGTATTATCACAAGGAGTCCGCCGACAAGGGACTGGCTGAGATCATCATCGGCAAGCAGCGTAATGGCCCTACCGGAACCTTTAAACTGGCCTTCTTGGGGTGCTATACCAAGTTTGAGAATTATGCGCCTGAACGTTATGAGGGCAGCTTCGAGTGAGTCGTATGGCGGTGGCCCGGATCGATCTCCAGGCGCTACGCTACAATCTTGCCCGTATACGTGAATTAGCACCCGGAATGCGGGTGATGGCAGTTGTCAAGGCGGATGGCTATGGTCACGGTTTAGAACGGGTGGCTCGGGCTCTTGTTGCTGCGGATGCGTTCGGAGTTGCAGCGATTGCCGACGGCCTGCGCTTACGCGCAGCGGGCCATCACAACCGTATCGTGGTGCTCTCCGGACCGGATACCCCCGCAGATTTAAGTGAGATGCACCGTCTCGGGCTAGAAGCCGTAATCCATCATCCGCAGCAATTACTCTGGCTTCGCGACAACCAAGGTTCCCCACCGTTGCGGGTATGGTTGAAGATCGACACCGGCATGCACCGACTCGGCTTTCTACCCGAGCAGGCTCAGTCGGCGTACCGGCAGTTGCAAGCTATGTCGAGTGTGCATCCGGAGATTGTGGCCTGCACGCATTTTGCAGCTTCCGATGAGTTCGACAATCACCTTACCCAGCAGCAGATCGATACCTTCATGCAGGTGGCCGGGAGCTGGGCGGGTGAACAGTCGCTGGCCAACTCAGCGGCGTTTCTTGGCTGGCCGGCGGCCCGTAAGGGTTGGCTACGGAT
>CAYOLM010000178.1:0-3582 GCA_964404785.1 uncultured Mizugakiibacter sp. | reverse complement strand
GTCTTGCCTGGATGGGTTGCTGCATGTCCTTCGATCTTCCGCCGGTTACCCGTAATCTGATTATTGCCTGTGTTGGGGTTTACCTTCTACAGATGGTGACCGGCAATATGCTGCTCATCAATTTCGGCCTGTGGCCCATTGGTCAGCGCACGTTTCTTGACGCCAGTGGGCAACCCATTGTGGTGGGGTTTCAGGTCTGGCAACTGCTGACCTACGCTTTCCTACATGGCGGGCTAACGCATCTGTTTTTCAACATGTTTGCGCTATATATGTTTGGGGGCCCGATCGAACGTTTGTTTGGGGCTCGTAATTTTCTGGTTTACTTTTTTATCTGCAGCATCTTTGCCGCGGTGGCACAACTGCTGGTGGTGCATTATTTCAGCGGTGGATTTTATCCAACTATCGGTGCTTCGGGGGGCATTTTTGGACTACTGCTGGCTTACGGCATGATGTATCCGCGTACCACCATCATGCTGATTATTCCGCCGGTGCCGATGCCCGCCTGGTTGTTTGTGACCGGTTACGGTGTACTTGAACTGTATTTTGGCGTCACCGGAACCGAGGCTGGGGTGGCACACTTTGCCCACCTTGGCGGCATGGTCGGGGGATTTATATTGATTATGTACTGGCGTGGCTGGCTGCCGATCAAGCCGAAACGGCGGCTACTTCCCTAACAGCCTGTCCTGGCGGGTAGCCCGGAGGCAACGAAGCAAAGTCCTGGCTTGGTCTAACGCAAGGTAAGAAAGTCGGGGCTGGCGGCAAAACGCAAGGCGTCCAGGCGGGGCCGCGAAGCGCCCAGAGCCTGGCCCAAAGCCTCATGCTCGGTCTTGATACGCTCAATTTCACTTGGCTCCGCCCCCGGATTCACTGCCTGCAGGGCCTTGAGCCGGGTGATTTCGCCTTCCAGGAGTTCCTGCATAGAGGCCTGCGCTGTGGCGATAATCTGTTCTGCTTCAGTTGCAGCCAGCTGTTCGGCGCGTTGCAGCATCGGCGGTACCAATTTGCCCAGGGCATGACGTGAGCGTACCGGGTCCTGGGGGCGTTGTTGTGCTCTATGCAGCACTTCGGTGGAAGGGGCGTATTGTGGGCAAGCCTGGAGGCGGGTATCCACACAAACCCGGATCGGGGTGGGTGGCAGAAAGCGGGCCGCATCCAGCTCGGGCGCGGCGATGCAGTCCAGTACGAATACCGCTTCCAGACGGGCATTGCGCGGGGCAAGCTGGTTGTCGAGGATAAAGCTGGCGTTGCCGCGTTCGCTGGAGAACAACAAATCCAGCGCCTCCTGGACCAGCGGATGATCCAGTCGTAACAACGGCACATCCTCCCGGGTCAGCGCGTGATAACGATCGAAGCTGACCCGCAGTGGCCCATCGGCAAAGCCACTGAGCGCATCGGTATGCAGGTACTCCGGATCCAGCAGCCAGATGTGCTCGTCGAGGGCTTCATGATGAATCCCGAAGTGCTCGAAGAGGCGCAGCATGAAGGTATGGCCATCGGTATCGGCATCATCTTGCTGTAGCGCGTGACGTAAAGCCTGGGCTGGGGCGGCCCGCATAGTAGCCATTTCCAGCAGATGATCGCGGCCTTGAGCAAGATCCTCTGCCAGTTCCGCATGGCTAGCCTGGGTCTCGGCGATCAGGCTGTCCAGCTCCTGATCGGTGGTATCGCCGCCGCGGGCATGAGCAATGGCGAGTTCCTGCAGGGTCTCTCCATGGCGTAGCAGCAGCGTACGCGCATCGGCAGGCGGAGCCCGGAAGGCATCCATGCCTTGGTCGAACCAGCATGCCAGGGCTTCCTGGGCACTGCCGGACAGAGCGAAATGGTGAACCTGGATGAGGTGCTGCTGACCGATGCGGTCAAGGCGGCCGATACGCTGTTCGAGCAAGTCGGGATCGAGAGGTAGATCCCAAAGCAGCAGGTGATGGGAAAACTGGAAATTCCGCCCCTCAGAACCGATTTCCGAACATAGCAGCAAGTGGGCGCCGTCAGGTTCGGAGAACCAGGCCGCAGCGCGATCCCGCTGCAACAGGGTCATGCTTTCACAAAACTTGGCGAAGCTCACGCCGCTACGGGTACGCAGGGTATTTTCCAGCGCCAGGATCTTGCTCTCACTGCGAGCGATGAGCAGGAATTTTTCCTGGGGATGCTGCTGCAGGAGTGCCAGCAGCCAGTCGATGCGTGGATCACGGCTGTAGTCGAGATCGAGTGCTGACGGGGGTTGTTGCACATCGGACAGAAACTCGGCAAGAAACCGTTGCCGCTGTTCTTCATCGTCGGAGGCGGTCTGTTGCGAAAGGTATTGGCGCCCCGGAAAGCCACCTACCAATTGCCGCAGGTTACGGAACATCACCCGGCCTACGCCATGTCGGTCAATCAGGGCGCTGAGCAGATGCTCGGCGGCCTGGGGATTGGGATAACCATTAAGTGCGGCCAGGGCCGGAGCATCACCGGCAAGTCGCGCTTGCAGGTTGGTGTGCTGCTCCGCACTCAAAGTGGTATGACTCTCCAGGGTTGTTGTCAGTGCCGACAAGCTTGCATAGTCGTCGGTTTCGCGGTGGTACTGATCGAGATCGACATAGCGGGCGGGATCAAGCAGACGCAGTCGCGCAAAATGGCCGTTGCGACCCAGTTGTTCCGGGGTGGCGGTCAGCAGAATCAGCCCAGGTATGCAGCCAGCCAGACGTTCAACCAGCGCATATTTTGCGCTGACTTGATCCGGGGTCCACTGCAGATGGTGGGCTTCGTCCACCACCAGCAAGTCCCAACTCGCTTGCATAACTTGCTCGGAGCGCTGTGGAGAGCTAGCAAGCCAGTCCAGCGGGGCGATGACCCATTGCGCATCATCAAACGGATTGCACTCGGCATCACCGAGTTGCAGCGATTCACAGCGTGGTTCGTCATAAACCGCAAAGCGTAGATTGAAGCGGCGCAACATTTCTACCAGCCACTGGTGGACGAGACTGTCCGGAACCAGCACCAAAACACGGGCAATTCGCTCCGTGGCCAACAGCCGAGACATGATCAATCCAGCCTCAATGGTCTTACCCAAACCGACTTCATCAGCCAGCAGCAGCCTGGGTTGTCGGCGGCCTGCTCCCGCTTCGGCAACCCGTAGTTGGTGTGGGATCAGGTCAACGCGGGCACTGGCCACACCCCAACAGGCCGAACGCCGTGCAGCTTGCCGTCGGAGCAGGGCTTCAACACGCAGTGTAAAAGCCGCCGCTTCATCCACGCGCCCGGACATGAGCCGCTCATCGGCGCGCGATACCGGTTGTTCGTCATCAAGTTCCCCTTCGTGCATCTCCATGCCGTCACCGCTGTAGACCAGCAGCAGATCACGCATTTCGATACGCTGAATCACCAACGCACGACCTTTCCCGGAGATTCGTTGACCGACCCGAAACTCAGCCCTCATCAGCGGAGCACTTTCCTGGGCGTAGTGTCTTAGCACTCCGGTTTTGGCAAACAGCAGCTGCACGTTGCGAGGGTCGCAGCGTAATACCGTACCCAGTCCAAGTTCGGGTTCAGCCGTTGAAATCCAGCGTTGGCCAGGAGCAGGGTTCATAGGTTCTGTTGGGGTTA
>CAYOLM010000177.1:0-3655 GCA_964404785.1 uncultured Mizugakiibacter sp. | reverse complement strand
CTAAGTTGCGTTTTGGGATCAACAAAGTTGCCTCGAAATATCTGGTGGCGAGCTTTTGATCTTCGAAGGCGAAAAGGCCCCTTTGAGGGGCCAGCCATCGTAAAGCCTCCGGCTTTGCCGGAGGATACTTACTAAGCCGATGTTTGCCGGTTGATAGCAATTATCATGAACTAATCAGTTCGGCTTGTGAGCGACGAGCTGTCGGACTGCCCCAGCCCGCACTGGAATGCGAAATAGTGCCGACACACAGCGAGGTTTCGCAAGTTGAATCTGATTTTTTTGGTGGTTTCCGGTACCCAAGATGCAGATCTGAAGACCGTTTGCCGAGAGCCACAACAAACCCGGAGCTACTCGCTCATACCGCGGCCATCTGTGCCACTAGCAGGCGAGGTTTCTCATGTCCATGCCAGGCATCGATACCGAGAGTGTAGGCAACCCGCATACGAGAAGGGGGTGGCGCCCCCGTATAGGCATTGAAGATCACCGCCTGCAGGCGTGCTCCATCCCGGGGATCACGCAGATCGAGACGCAAGTGCTGCTCAGCCATCACCATCCAGGCATGGCACTCAAACACATTGTCGAATAGAGGTTCAGGAAAGGCCTGCCCCCAGGGGCCGGCGAAACGCAACTGTCGTGCCAAATCCAGGCCGCACTCGCCCTCGGCAAGCTCACCATCGGTCCACAACACCGGCTGCAAGGATGCCGTGTCAATACGTTGGCAAACGATGGCATCGAAACTGCTTCTGAAACGTGCCAGATCATCGCTATGTACTACCAGACCTGCAGCCATGGCATGGCCTCCGAAACGCCGCAGCAAGCCAGGATGGCATGCATCCAATTCGGCTAGGGCGTCGCGAATGTGAAAGCCGGGAATGGAGCGTGCTGAACCATTCAAACAGCCACTGCCGTCTACGGACCGGGCCAGGGCTACTACCGGACGGTGTAGGCGTTCTTTTACCTTAGAGGCCACCAGCCCGATCACCCCAAGGTGCCAGTCTGGATCAAACAACACCACACCGGTTGCCCCGTTGTCCCCAACGGTGGCCACCATGTCTTCCGCTTCGGCCTGCATCGATGACTGTAATTCGCGGCGCTGCCGATTGATACGTTCGAGCACCTGGGCATGCTGCTGAGCACATTCGCTATTCCTACTCAGCAAGCAAGTGATTCCCAAGCTCATATCCTGCAGGCGTCCGGCCGCGTTGATCCGTGGTGCCACCGCGAAGCCAAGATCAGCCGAGCGAATAAACTCCGCTGAACGCTTACTGATATCGATCAAGGCCCTAATGCCCGGTGCCGCTCGACCGGCACGGATCCGCCGTAACCCAGCCTCGACCAGCACCCGGTTGTTGAAATCCAACGGCACCATGTCAGCAACGGTACCTAGGGCGACCAGATCCAGCAGTTCTGCCAGGTTCGGCTCATGGCCCGCCGCGAACGCGCCTTGTGTTCGCATCCTGGCACGAAGCGCAAGCAGCAGGTAAAACATGACTCCGACGCCCGCCAGCGACTTACTGGGAAAGTCATCACCGGGCTGGTTGGGA
Organism: uncultured Mizugakiibacter sp.; assembly: GCA_964404785.1. Classification (GTDB taxonomy): domain Bacteria; phylum Pseudomonadota; class Gammaproteobacteria; order Xanthomonadales; family Rhodanobacteraceae; genus Metallibacterium. The sequence continues at coordinate 2,111 of CAYOLM010000177.1, read as the reverse complement.
TTGATGATCGCTTCGGCCTGGGGTAACGGCCCGGCACCGGGCAAATGGTGATCGGTAACGATCACCCGCATACCCCGCGCACGAGCTGCGGCCACCCCGGCATGTGCGGCAATACCGTTATCCACCGTAATCAGCCATGCTGGCACCGGATCAATCACCTCCACCAGCCCCGGACTCAGCCCATAGCCGTGAGCAAAGCGACTGGGTACCCGAAAATCGACCGAAGCAGCACCCAGCATGTGCAGCCCCCGCACGGCAACCGCGGTAGCCGTCGCCCCATCGCAATCATAATCGCCCACCACCAGGATCGATTCCTGGCGATGGATGGCCCCAGCCAAGTGATCGGCAGCCATATCGATACTCTTCATGGAATCGGGAGGGAGCAGGTGTTGCAGGTGATACTCAAGCTGTTCCGGCGCCTGCACGCCACGGCTTGCGTAAACCCGCTGCAACACCGGATGCACACGAGCCGGCCAAGGGCTGCTGATGCGCTTTGTATCCCGGCGGCGGATCTGCGGCGGATTCATTCTTCCCCACCACGGTGCCAGAAACGAAGACGATCCCTGCTGCGCAAACGCCAGCGCCGCCCATCCAATCCTAACCCATGCAACTCGCGCTTTCGCGCAGCATGCAGCCAAGTCATCGCCCACTGCCATGCTTGGCCCAGATCATGGCTACGAAGCTGAGTACTATCCATCAGACCATTTCCGGCCAGTTCCCCAGGATGCTGGTGCCTATCAGCCTGGCGGTAACACGGCACACCCGCCTGGGCCGCCAAGGCCAGCAACTTTCTGTCCTCTCCCATCACCCAGGCAAGTTGGGTAGAAATCTGCAGCGGTAATGACCCCGCACCCCAGAACCACAGACAATTGACGGGCCACACCCCCTGTTGTTGGCGCGCCCTATTCACCGGATGTTGGTGCAGCAGCAGTTGTACCTCGTTGAACAAAGCCTGCCACGATCTGGCATGTCGGCCTTCGGGAAGATGTGCCAACAGACTGTCGCCAAGCACCTCCTCGGGCGGGTCAAAATCGGGTAAAGGGCGGTTTTTGGGGAGCCGTAGTTGCCAGTGTTCCGATGAGCTAGCCTCCAACAGCAACCCGGCATCCCCAAACAAAGGTTTGAGAACTCGGGTCAGCGCAGCGACTTCCGCATCCGTCAAATCAAACCCACTGCAAGCCAACATCCGCGCACCACCCATGTCAGGCTGCACATAAGCCGGGTCAGCGCATACCCAGATATTGTCAGCGGCATCACCCAACGCCTGCTGACGCAACAATGCCGCAACGGGTAGCGTCGTTCTAGGTTCCCAATTGAAGCATTCCCCCAGCGTTGCAAGATAGCCTGTATCGGTACAGGCAAACTGCTCCGCCCGTGCCATCCAACGGTATAGATCCTTGCTACCGGTGTCCCGGCAACAATCTCGGTCAGGCAGCAATAAATATAGAATCTCGGCCACGGATGATTTCAATCGACGTAGCGAACGATCACGATCTCCAGCTGCCTGATCCTGGAGGGTATTTTCATCTCCACACTGTCGCCGACAGAACAGCCGATAAGGCTGCGTGCAAAGGGACTGTTTATCGAAATCCGGGACTGCTTGATGTCCGCCTCCAACTCACCAACGATCTGGTAAATGATGGTTTCATCACTATCCTCATCCTGCAGCTCGACGGTTGCACCAAAAACGATACGCGGCGCTACCTGCAGACGGGCTACATCGATAACCTCGGCAAAAGACAGAGTCGATTCCAGATTCTTGATGCGCCCTTCAATAAAGCCTTGTTGTTCACGGGCGGCATGATATTCAGCATTTTCCTTCAGGTCACCATGAGCGCGGGCCTCGGCAATGGCCTGGATCACCTGAGGCCGATCAACACTTTTGAGTCGCTCAAGCTCGGCGCGTAAGCGCCCGGCACCCTTGCGGGTTAGAGGTATACGGTTCATTGGACAAATTCCTCATGCAGTTCTTGCAAGCTCAGTACTTCGCCACTATCTCGATGATCCAGCGAATGCAGTAGAGCACGCGCGCCGGAAATAGTTGTCGAATAGGTGACGCGATGCTGTAGCGCCTCGCGCCGTATGGAAAATGAATCGGCAATGGCTTGCTT
>CAYOLM010000176.1:2374-3669 GCA_964404785.1 uncultured Mizugakiibacter sp. | reverse complement strand
ATGGATTGCAGCACGGAAGGTGTGTCGAAATGCGGTAAATAGCCACGACTGTGCCAACCTACCGCCGACCCGGAAGTACCAAGTTCCGGCTTGGCTTGGTAATTATTTATGCCGAGCTGGGGCTCGGCGTTCCCAGTGAGATAGTCGCGTTTGCTGGGCTGCTGTGGCGACACGCACTCATTGCTACTCCGCTGTATCCGAGTGGTGTGAGCAGATATGCCGAGCTGGGGCTCGGCGTTCCCGGTACGGTATTCGTTACACCATGAGGATTTCCGCTCAATGTGCTGGTCTACGGCCATGTAAGTGATTCTCCATTCTGCAGGTTCTCTCGATTAACCTACCCTTCAGCCTTCAGCGTCGCGCAGTGAGCAAAAATACCGGGTACTGGCGGGTACTGTCCTCGGTGGCATTTTTTTCTATGGTGTGGGCGGTACGGGAATGGATTTCGTGGAAACCTATGGTCTCCAACCATTGACGGAGTTCGGTGCGTTCGAAGCCATGATGGGCCACCCCCTCGGCTTCGCTGCTATGGAAACTGCCATCCTCGGCATCGAGGTCGGCCAGGGCCAGCCAGCCGCCGTTGCGTAGCATGCCGTGGAAGGTGCTCAGCAGGGCGGGTACATCGGGGATGTGATGCAGGGTCATGCTGCTGAAGATTAGGTCGTAGCGTTCGGCAGGCGCTGGCTCCTGAGTCAGATCGAGCTGGCGGGTTTCGAGATTGTCGAGTCCGCTGGCATGGGCTTTGTCGGCCAGTACCGACAACATGCCGGGGGACAGGTCGCAGGCCAGCAGATGGCTGAGATGAGGTGCCAGTTGGGCGCCGACCAGGCCGGTACCGCAGCCGTATTCGAGGGCCTGCCATTGCGGGGAGAGGGGTACGGCTGCGGTGATGGCGGCGGCCACACCCTCGGCCAAGTTGCGCCGCGTGGGCGAATCGTCCCACTCGGCGGCGATCCGGTCGAAGCGGTTGCGGTTGGTTTCTTGAAGATGACGGGACATGGTCGGTTTCCGGGGATAAAGGGGGGAGACAACGCTGCAACGAAGGGTTGTTGAATGCAAGTGTCAGCCTTGTCCAATATGCCATGAGTCTGGACGGAGAGTGTGTTTCCAACTTGAAGTGAGGCTGGAATCCGAGCCGCTGCCGAGTACTTTCAATATCAGACATCAGCTCCTTCAGGCCAGCCTTCGCGAGTGCCGCGATGGATCACGTTGTCACGGTCAAGAATCGCTCCAGCGGGGCTAGAATCCTTGCCGGCAACGTTGGCATAGATTTTGGTAAAATCTTGTTGGGTGGC
>CAYOLM010000176.1:0-2274 GCA_964404785.1 uncultured Mizugakiibacter sp. | reverse complement strand
CTGATACTGGTGGTGCCGATCGGGGTGCTGGTTGCTTTACTTCCCGGGGCGGCAGATCGAGGCCGCGAGCCATTCGCGCAGAAGCTCGTACGCGGGTGGTCATTGCAGCTGATCCGGGTGTTCGGTTTTCGCATCCGGGTGTTCGGTGAGCCGCTACCTGATCCAGTGCTGTTCGTGGCTAATCATGTGTCGTGGCTGGACATTGAAGTGGTGCACTCGCAACGCGCGGCCTTTTTTGTCGCCAAATCCGAGATTGCCCATTGGCCACTGGTCGGCTGGCTGGCAAAAAATGCCGGCACCATCTTCCACCATCGGGGCAGCACCGACTCCCTGGACTTGGTGCGCGCAACCATGGTGGAGCGCTTGCGTGCCGGGCGGTCGATAGCGGTGTTCCCTGAAGGGGGGATCAATCACACTCGCGGAATTGGTACGGTGCGCACCTTTCATGCGCGCATCTTCCAGCCCGCGATGGATGTAGCGGTGCCGGTTCAGCCGGTGGCCCTGTGCTATTGCCGTGACGGACATTTGTGGAATGGGGTTGGGTTTCGTGACCAGGAGACGTTTGCCGGTAACTTCCTACGCCTGCTGGGGGAGCCCCCTATGGATGTAGAGGTGCATTTTCTTGCTCCCGTGGTCGCCGATCCCAGCGCCGGCCGCAGGCACTTGGCCAATACGGTGCGTGAAGCGATTGCCGCCTGTGTCATGACCCGCGCATGAACCCGTCTGCTGCAAACGACTTTACCCCGCCGCGCCTGCTGCGTAACGGGCACCTGCAATCCATGCTCAGTTCCAGTCCATTTCGATACCGTTTGAATCGGCATCGTGTGGCCCAACTCGAATGTTGTGGACACGAGGAAATCCTGCAGTTGCCAGGGGGCGTGCAGTTGCAGGCGTTCTTCAGCGAACAGAGCAACCGTGCCGTGCGCCGTGGGGTGGTAATGCTTCTACATGGTTGGGAAGGCAGTACCCAGTCGAATTACCTGTTGGGCAGCGGTGCCCGCTTGCTTGCTGATGGCTTCGATGTGGTGCGACTGAACTTTCGTGACCATGGCGATACCCATCATTTGAACCCCGAGCTGTTCCACTCCTGCCGGCTGCAGGAGGTGGCGGATGCAACCCGGGAGGTGCTGTCCCGGCCCGGTCCCGGTCTGCGCGCTCTGGCCGGCTACTCGCTGGGGGGTAATTTTGCCTTACGCCTGGCACGTATCGCAGTTGAGGTTGGACTGCCACTGGATTATGTTGCAGCGGTGTGCCCGGTCATTGATCCTGCGCATGGTTTGGCCCAGCTCGAACAAGCGCCGCGTATCTATCACACCTATTTCATGCGCAAGTGGCGGGAGTCGCTGCGTCGTAAACAACAGGCCTTTCCGGACGCCCATCGGCTGGATGACAAGATGCGTCACGCCAACATGCGTGAGCTAACCCGATTATTGGTTGAACGACATACCCATTTTGAATCCCTGGAGGCGTATCTGGATGGTTATTCGATTGCCGGCCAACGTCTGCTAGGAACCCGTTTGCCGGTGAGTATTCTTGCGGCAAGGGATGATCCGGTGATTCCGGTAAGTGACTTTCTGGATCTGCGGTTACCACCACAAGCCGAGCTGGTTATGACCGACTTCGGTGGCCACTGTGGATTTTTTCGCTCGCTGACAAGTACCAGTAGCTTTGCCGAGGATTACCTCAGTACGCGGATGATTGCGCATAGTGAAAGGGCTTTTGCGACGGCTGCGTAAGTTGCGTATCGCTTGGGATAACCCGTGCATCACTGCGGCTCAGAGTGGCGCAGAGGCTCTCCCCAGGAAGACCGAGTACTTTGCTGCTGAGGCCAGATCAGCAGGTTCCTGGAGCGGGGTCAGAGACTCGCGACCAGGGCCTTCAGGGGTAAACTCGGGCATAATTGCTCGTTTAGGGCTTGGAGTGATTGATGCGCGAGACGATTTTGCAGCTTGAAAGAGAAGGTCGTCTGACTGAAGCAGAGCAGCAGGCAGCTGCTTGGGTCGCCGCTGAGCCCGATGTGCCGGAAGCGCGGCACCTGCTCGCGCTGGCCCGTTTGCGGCTGGGTCGACCGGCGGAGGCCATGCGGGTGTTGGAACCGATCATGTCCGCTGCCGAAGAGGACCCTGCTTTGCAGGTGAGCTATGGCCGTGCGGCCTTGCTGGCCGGGGATCGTATGCGAGCCAGCCTGGCTTTCGAGAAGGCCCGCCAGTTGGATCCAAATCGGGTCGAAGCGTATGTCGGTTTGGCCTCGATAGCCCTGTATACGGGGGATCT
>CAYOLM010000175.1:0-3672 GCA_964404785.1 uncultured Mizugakiibacter sp. | reverse complement strand
GCCGTGACCACCAGAGATACCGGTGCCACGGTTTGTTGGGTACCTTGCTCAGCGTCTTCCCAGCGGGTTTGCATGGACAGCGAATCCTTGCCAACCGGGATGGAAAGGTCGAGTTCCAGACACAGTTCGCTGGCGGCCTGGACCGCATCAAACAGGGCCGCATCTTCACCAGGGTGGTCGACGGCGGCCATCCAGTTGGCAGAAAGGCGTACTTCGCCGAGTTCATGAACCGGTGCGGCAGCCAGATTGGTGATGGCCTCCCCGATGGCCATGCGCGCTGCCTCAGCACTGCCAAGTAAGGCCATTGGGCTGCGCTCGCCCATGGCCATGGCTTCACCGGCATAGCCTTCGAAATCCAGCATGGTCACGGCGCAGTCAGCCACCGGCACTTGCCATGGGCCAACCATGGGATCGCGTGCACACAGACCGCCAACGCTACGGTCGGCAATGGTGATCAGGAATGATTTTGAACCCACCGAGGGTAGCCGGAGCACCCGGTTAATGGCCTCGTCCAGGCCAATGCCGGAAAGATCGGGTACCAGATCTACACGTGGCTTGATTCGGGTTGTACTGCGGTGCATTCGAGGTGGATTGCCGAACAGCACGTCCATAGGTAGATCGATAACAGTGGTAGCGTGGCCACTGCGCTGGTCGGAAACCCGCAGATGTTGCTCGACGGTAGCGTGGCCGACCACGGCATGGGGACAGCGCTCGCGCTCACAGATGCTCTTAAGGCGTTGCAGATCCTGCGGGCGAATGCCGAGAATATAGCGTTCCTGGGCCTCATTGCACCATAGTTGTAGGGGTGACAATGAGGGGTCGTCGCAGGGTATTTCGGCCAGTTCGATATACCCGCCGAGCTGTGAATCATGCAGAAGTTCGGGGATAGCGTTAGATAAGCCGCCAGCGCCGACGTCATGGATCGAGACAATCGGTGTCGCTGCGTCCAGTGTGCAGCAGGTATCGATGACTTCCTGACAACGCCGCTGCATTTCAGCGTTATCGCGCTGTACTGAGGCAAAATCAAGATCTTCAAAACTACGCCCGGCCACTTGCGATGAAGCGGCCCCCCCACCCAGCCCGATCAGCATAGCCGGGCCACCCAATATCACGATGGCGTCACCAGCTTGCAATGGCTGTTTCAGCACATGTACGGGGCGCAAATTGGCGATTCCCCCGGCGATCATGATCGGCTTGTCGTAGCCATGGCGTACGCCGAGTTCACCGGTGTCCTGCTCAAAGCTACGGAAATAACCACCCAGGCAGGGGCGACCAAACTCGTTATTGAATGCAGCAGCGCCCAGCGGGGCATCGCGCATGATCTCAAAGGCACTAGCAAACCGGGGTGACAATGGGCGGGGTGTTTCCCAAGGCCGAGGCAGGCCGGGAATGCGTAGATGGGATACAGTAAAACCGCATATACCCGCCTTAGGCTTGCCGCCACGGCCCACGGCGCCCTCGTCGCGAATCTCACCACCGGCGCCGGTCGCGGCTCCTGCCCAGGGAGCGATAGCCGTGGGATGGTTGTGGGTTTCAACCTTGATCGCGTAGGGGATTTCACCAAGTTTGCTGGTCCAGATGCCTTGTTTGGGGTCAACCCGGAGGCGTTGTCCACGCGAGCCGCTAATGACTGCGGCATTGTCGGAGTAGGCCGACAAAGTGTGGTCAGGATGGGCCTCGTGGGTGGCACGGATCATACCGAACAGGGTTTCGGGGCGCTCTTGCTTATCGATAATCCAGCTGGCATTAAAAACTTTATGCCGGCAGTGTTCGGAATTGGTCTGCGCGAACATCATCAATTCCACGTCGCTGGGATCGCGGTCGAGTTCGGCATAGCGTTCGATGAGATAGGCGATTTCATCTTCTGCCAGGGCCAGTCCGAGTCGCAGGTTGGCAGCTTGTAAAGCCGACTCGGGCTGTTTGCCGAGGGCGATAGTAACGAGTGCAGCGGGCTGACCGTGCAAAAAGAGCTTATCGGCATCTGCCAGCTGCTCCAGTACCGTCTCGGTCATACGGTCGTGGAGTGCAGCCAGAACCCGCTCATGGTCTTCGTGTTCCGGAGGAGGTAAGGCCTCCATCAACATGGCCATGCCCCGCTCCACACGATGCACTGCAAAGCCGGTACGGTGGAGGATGTTGCTGGCCTTGGTTGACCATGGGGAAATCGTGCCTAAACGTGGGGTAATCCACAGAATGGCGGAGTTTTCTGTAGAAGGTGAATGAGCTTGCAGCACGCTTTGCAAGCGTAGTCGCTCAGTTTCACCGAGTTCGGTAATACAGTCGACGAAATAGACGTACCAAGTCGATATGACCCGGACCCCGGGGCTGGTTGTTTCCAGGTATTTATTCAGCTGGTCGAGCCGGAATGCTGATAAGGCGTTCTGTCCGTCGAGAACGATCATGGGGAACGCGCACTGCAGTAATGAAGTCAACTATTATAGCAGTCACTTCATTAAAACTGGTTCCCAATGTAGTGCTCCATGTTATTTGAACCGGTTTATCCAGAGACTGTTTTGTATGAATAACTTTCTGCAGAGTCTCCCGTAATGGATGGGCCCAGGTCGACACTCAGTGGGCTCGTGTTGCCGACGTCCTACGGGATTCGCTGGCCCTGCACCGTGAACCACGGCAATGGACAAGCCTGCCGCTACTACCCATTTGTCATTCCCGCGCAGGCGGGAATCCACTCGGCACGGATCACGTTTGATGCTTGCTCAGACGGTGCTGCCAGACCGTGGATCCCGGGTCTCCGCCCGGGATGACGAGACCAAGGCGCTGCGCGTCGCCCGGGATGACAGAAAAAGTATTGCGCGTGGTCCGCTAGCCACGAGGATGATGCCGAGCATGCAAGCGCTTGAGGGTTTCGCGCGCCACCATGGTATAAATCTGGGTACTGCTGAGGCTGGCATGGCCTAGCAGCATCTGCAGGGTACGAAGATCGGCACCGTGATTGAGTAGATGAGTGGCAAAGGAGTGCCGCAGTACGTGCGGGGAGATCCGCGAGCCAGGGATGCCGGCGGTCTGGGCGTGTCGTTTGATCAGGTACCAGGCCATTTGTCGGGACATTCCCCGCCCCAGCCGAGTAAGCAATAGTGCCTCGGGTGCGGCGCCTCGGGCGAGCACCGGGCGGGCTTCGTGGAGATAGCGTTCCAGCCAGTCCTGGGCTATTTCACCCATGGGCACTAAGCGCTCCTTAGCACCTTTGCCATAGGCCCGGATGATGCCTTGACGCAGATTAACTGCGCCATAAGGAAGTCGTACCAACTCACTGACGCGCAGGCCACAGGCATACATAAGTTCTAGCAAAGTTCGGTCGCGCAGGCCCAGCAGAGTATCTGGGTCGGGAGCACTGAGCAGGGCTTCGATTTCTGCCTCGGACAATGCCTTGGGCAAACCCCGAGGCAATTTTGGAGCAGGTATCAAGGCGGTTGGATCGGCGCCCCCTTCACGAAGTACTCTGGATGTGTAGAATCGCCTCAGGCTGGACAGAAGCCTGGCATTGCTACGGGCTTTGCAGCCCTGCCCGACTCGTTCGCTAAGGTAGTTAAAAATGGCTTCACGTCCGGCATCGAGCAGATTGCTATGCTGCCGCGCAAGCCAGCGGGCAAAGCCCTGCAAATCACTACGGTAGGCCGCCAAGGTACGCTGGGCCAGCCCATCTTCAGCCCACAG
>CAYOLM010000174.1:0-3680 GCA_964404785.1 uncultured Mizugakiibacter sp. | reverse complement strand
CGTGGCCAAAAATGGTTGACCATCAATCAGGGCCGCGAACTGGTACGGCTCTCGGGACTGGTGCGGCCCCAGGATATCGGCCCGGACAATACCGTGTCCTCCAACCGCGTAGCCGATGCACAAATCGTCTACACCGGCCGCGGGGTGCTTGCCTCTGCCAATGAGCCGGGCTGGCTGGGTCGCTTCTTCAACTCCAAATGGTGGCCTTTCTGATGAACCGCTGGATCCGCCAGGTTGCCCCTTGCCTGATTCTGTTGCTGCTCGTGGTGGCGCTACCCGTCGCCCACGCCGACCGCATCAAGGACATTTCACAGGTCGCCGGGGTACGGCAAAATCAGTTAATCGGCTATGGCCTGGTGGTGGGTCTGGATGGCAGCGGCGATCAGACCAGCCAGGCACCATTCACCACCCAGAGCCTGGAAAACATGCTGCAGCGCTTCGGCGTCACCATGCCCGCCAATGTAAGACCGCAGCTGAATAATGTTGCGGCGGTGATGGTGACCGCCGAACTGCCGGCTTTTGCCAAGCCCGGACAGTCGATCGATGTGGTGGTGTCTTCAGTTGGCAACGCCAAAAGCCTGCGCGGCGGCACCTTGTTGATGACCCCTTTGCACGGTGCCGATGGACGTACTTATGCAGTGGCCCAGGGCAATGTGATTATTGGTGGAGTGAGCGCCCACGGTAAAAGCGGTTCCAGCGTGGTGGTGAACATCAATAATACCGGTCGGATCCCGGACGGGGCTTCGGTAGAGCGTGCCGTACCCAATACCTTTGCCAATGGCGGGCCCGTCGTACTGAATCTGAATACCCCCAATTTCACCACCGCTAGTCGTATGGTCAAGGCCATAGACCAGGCCTTCGGCCCACATGCCGCCCAGGCCATCGATGCGACGTCGATCGCGGTCAATGCACCGGCACAGCCTTCGCAGAGAGTGGTGTTCCTGGGCCAGTTGCAGAATGTACAGGTTGATCCGGGCAGTGCCCCGGCGCAAGTCATTATCAATGCCCGCACCGGCACCATCGTTATCGGTGCCAACGTCCGGGTGTCCCCGGCTGCAGTCGCCAGTGGGGGTATCGTAGTAAGTATCGGCGAACAGCCGGGGATCAGTCAGCCTGCACCCTTCAGCAAGGGGCAGACCGCGCTGGTGCCGCGCTCTAGTGTGTCGATCACCGAGAAGGGCGGGCACCTATTCAAATTGGGGCCGGACGTTAATCTGGATCAGATCGTACGAGCTATGAACCGCATCGGGGCGACCCCCAATGATCTTATTTCGATCTTGCAAGCACTGAAAGCGGCGGGGGCACTGCACGCCAAGCTGGTGGTGATCTGATATGAACGCGCTGTCGGTACTGAACTCACCCGCTGCAGCCAGGGCCTCGGTCTACACGGACTTCAGCGGGCTGAACCGGCTCAAGGCCCTGGCCACTGAGCACAATCCGGCGGCGATCGAGCAGACGGCAAGGCAGTTCGAGGCCTTGTTTACGCAGATGCTATTGAAGTCGATGCGCCAGGCCGATTTTGGTGGCGGCATTCTCGATAGCCAGGAGACCAAGATGTACCGCGGCCTGTTCGATCAGCAGTTGGCCTTGACCCTGTCACATCAGGGTTCAGGTCTCGGTATTGCCAGCATGATCGAACGCCAGTTGCGGGCCCAAAGCGGCGTTGCTACGGCTCAGGTCAAGGCGGCCCCGACGATCGCGGCGGCAGCCATTAGACGGCCGCTTGCTACGTCACCGGATATCCCTGGTTTCACTTTCCAGGGGCACACCGCTGCGGGGTTCGGTACCGCGCTGCACATTCTCGATAAAGTGGCTCACGTTGCCATGAGCAGTGCCGTGCCTGGCAATCCGCTTGCCTTTGTACGCGCCTTGGTTCCCTATGCTGAGCAGGCTGCGGCCCGGCTGGGGGTTTCTGCCCGCGCGTTGTTGGCGCAGGCGGCGCTGGAAACCGGCTGGGGCGCGCATATACCGAGTCGGGCGGACGGTCAGCCCAGTTTTAACCTGTTCGGCATCAAGAGCGGGTCCGGCTGGCGTGGGGACAGTGTGAAGGTGCCAACGCTGGAGTTTGTGAATGGGATCCCGGTACGCAGGCTCGATCAATTCCGCGCCTACCCCTCGGTGGCCGCTGCGTTCCACAATTATGTGCAATTACTGTTGTCCTCGCCGAATTATCGCCCGGCACTCAATCATGGAGAAAATATCCGTAGCTTTGCCGAGGCTTTGGCGAGTTCCGGTTACGCCACCGATCCGCATTATGCCGACAAGCTGGTCAAGGTTGCTGAGAGTTCGCAAATGAACGCCGCTCTTGCCAACCTCAAGCTGGCGCCGCAGGTGCCGCTACACAAGCAAGGCTCACTATGAAATTGATGGGTTCCAGCGGAGGGCTGCACGATGCCTGATTTACTTAATATCGGTGCCACCGGTCTGCGGGTTGCACAGATTGCGCTGGATACCACCGGCAACAACATCAGCAACGTCAACACCCCCGGCTACAGCCGTGAGCAGACGCAGATCGGCACCCAGATCCCGCAACGCATGGGCCGTTACTATATCGGCCAGGGTGCGCAGGTGATCGATATACAGCGCAGCTACAGCACCTTCCTGACCCGCCAGGTGCAAAACAGCACGGCAGCCCAGAGCCAGTACAGCGCCTACCATGGCATTGCGGCCCGGCTGGTCGATCTGCTCGGCAGTGGCAGTTCCAGCCTGCAATCATCGTTGGATCAATTTTTCGGGGCACTACAGGATGTCGCCACCAACCCAAGCAGCGTACCTACCCGGCAGGCCATGCTGGGCAAGACGCAGGCACTCATCAGCAACTTTCATTCGCTGGCCAGCCAGTTCGGCAACTTTCAAAAAGAGATCAATCTGCGGCTTGGCAACGATGTGGCCAGTATCAACAGCCTCGGCCAGAGTATTGCCAAGCTGAACGCGCAGATTGCCCAGGCCATGGGTTCCAGTGGCACGCCCAATGAATTGCTTGACCAGCGTGATGCAACCATCCAGAAACTGGCCAAGTTGATAGGTGTGCAGGTGACCCAACAGAGTAATGGCACGGTCAATGTTGCCCTCGGCCAGGGCCAACCGCTGGTGGTCGGGGCCCAGGCGATCAAGTTGCAGATAGCATCCAGCCCGTTTAACTCAAGCCGTAGTGAAATTGCTCTGGCCTCAACCGGTCAGATCATCAGCGGGCAGATGAGCGGTGGAGATGTGGGCGGTTTGCTGTCGGTGCGCGACAGCGTAGTGGTGCCAGCTCTGAATCAGCTTGGCCGGTTGGCGATGGCTTTCGCCTCCAGCGTCAATGCTCAGAATAAAAAGGGCATGGATCTGAATGGCCAACTGGGTGGCAAGCTGCTTTCGATAGGTGCTCCGGTGGTATTACCGGCCGTAACCAATACCGGCACCGCGACACTTAGTGCCCGCATCAGCAACGTCAGCCAGTTGAGCGCCAGCGATTATATTTTGAGTCGCACCGCCAGCGGTTGGACGCTGACCGCCAGCGATGGTTCCAATGTGCCGATGGCCGGTGCCGGCACGACAGCCAGCCCGTTCACGGCCGTCGGTTTGAGCCTGGTGGTCAGTGGTACGGCCCAAGTGGGTGACCGCTACCAGATCCAGCCGACCCGCAGTCTGGCGCAAGGTCTGGGATTGGTCAGCAACGATCCCACCCGGATTGCCGC
>CAYOLM010000173.1:0-3706 GCA_964404785.1 uncultured Mizugakiibacter sp. | reverse complement strand
AACCTGCTGCAGCAACAAGCAGACGCGTCTGGCCTTCGATCTGCGCCTGCTGCGCAGTGAGGGAGGCGCTGCACTCGCGCAGATCCTGACACCGGCTGGCCGGCAGTTGTCATTGCGTGAGCAAGTCCGCCTTGGGACCGGCACGTTGTGCCTGCAACTGGGCCAGGATGATGGCGAACAGTGTCACGAAACTGGCCATCAGCCAATGGGTAAGCGGGGTGGCTAGATGGATGCGACCCAGTGCCAATTGGCGCTGCGCGGTAAGCGCTTCACGACGAAATAGACCTTCCTGATCTGACATCTTCACATCCTGCTGTGGGCTTCGTTGCTATGAGCCTATTCGCAGATTATGAAGAGATACAAGGGGTTACACCTTACAATTTCAATACAATTCAAAATTGCTCTTAGCAACAACGATTTACCTACTTTTCTATGGCTATGCAACGACGGACAGCCAGCCCCCTTGGCCGAACCTGTAAGCGACGGCCGATTTTACTATGACGATTGCTCTATGGATCCCGGGTCTTCGCCCGGGATGACGCAAGTTGCCGCGCGGAATGACGAGTCTGATTGACGCGGCTTTCTGTATCAGATGGCAACGTGCTGACTTCCTGAGCAGGCTCTATCTATTACACTTTCTATTGCGAATTGGAATCAAACGTGATCCGGGCCGGGTGGATTCCCGCCTGCGCGGGAATGACAGTAATGAGGGTGGCGGCATACTTGGCCATGGCCAGTCCGGCCCTTGAATCTGGATGATTTCGACCCCAGCATGGGTCTTTCGCCGGATGTTTTGCCATGTCAGTCGACAATCCCCTTCTTCGTGATTCCGATCTACCCCCTTTCACGGAGATCCGCCCTGAACATATCTTGCCGGCGGTGCAGCAGTGCCTGGATGCGTTTCGGTCTACGGTGGCCGCGATCAGCGATACCGGCTCTGTACACGACTTCGAGCATGTCCTGTTGGCGACCGAGCGCCAGGAAGAGCGGCTCGGGCGGGTCTGGGCACCGGTAGCGCATTTGCATGCCGTAGCCGACAGCCCGGTCTTGCGTAAAGCCTACGCTGCGGCGCTGGAGAAAATGACCGCTCAAGCTTTGGAGTTCGGCCAGCACCGTCCATTATTCGAAGCGGTCAAGGCGGTCCATGAAAGCGCCCAGTTCGCCGGTTTATCCCGAGCCGAGCAGGCCTTGGTCGAGCACCAGCTACGTGATTTTCGGCTGTCCGGGGTGGCCCTGGAAGAACCGGCACGCACCCGGTTTCGCGAAATCGGTCTGGAGTTATCGAAACTGGCAACCGACTTCGAGGAAGCAGTACTGGATGCCACTGAAGCCTGGACTGAGCACCATGCTAATGCCGACCTGCTGGTGGGCTTGCCCGAGGCGGAGCAGGCCCAGTTTTTCGCGGCGGCACGGCAAGTTGGTAAGAAGGGTATTTTGGTTACCCTCAAGCCACCGGCCGTCCAGGCAATACTGAGTTATGCCGAGGATTGTGGCTTGCGTGAACGGGTCTGGAGTGCCTATCAAACCCGGGCTTCGGAGCAGGGCCCGCAGGCCGGGCGTTTCGACAACAGCAGACGAATTGAGCAGATTCTTGCTCTGCGTCACGAGGCGGCCGGCTTACTGGGGTATGCCAACGCGGCTGAGGAATCACTGGCAACCAAGATGGTCGCGGATACCGATACCGTGCTCGCTTTCTTGCGCGACCTGGCGGCACGAGCCCGGCCGGTGGCAGAACAGGAGCTTGCAGCCTTGCGCCACTTTGCCAGCACCGAGCTGGGCTTGGACAAGCTGCAACCCTGGGATGTGGGGTTTGCCTCAGAGCGTCTGCGCAAGCAGCGTTTTGATCTCGACGACGCGATCCTCAAACCCTACTTTCCATTGCCCGCGGTACTCGAAGGCCTGCTCAGCATTGTGGCGCGGATCTTTGGGGTGCAGGCGGTGCCCCGCGAAGGGGTGGCAGTCTGGGATCCCGAAGTGCGTTACCTGGAGCTTTGCAATGCGCAAGGCGAGGTGTTTGCGGGCTTGTACCTGGATCTGTATGCCCGCACCGGCAAGCGTGGTGGGGCCTGGATGGATGTGTGCCGTAGTCGTTTTGTTGAGCAGACCGAGCACTTCAAGCCGGTAGCCTTTCTGACCTGCAATTTTGCTCCTGCCAATGGTGATACCCCTGCGCTGCTTTCCCATGACGATGTCCTGACCTTGTTCCATGAGTTCGGCCATTGTTTGCATCACCTGCTGACCGAGGTGGATTTGCCCTCAGTCGGTGGCATTGAGGGCGTCGAATGGGATGCAGTCGAACTGCCCAGTCAGTTGCTGGAAAACTTTGCCTGGAACCGGGAAGCGTTGCTGGGCTTTGCCCGCCATTACCGCACCGGGCAGGCGTTACCCGAGGTGCTGTACCGGCGCATGCTGGATGCGCGGCATTTTCAGGCCGGTCTGGGTTTGCTGCGGCAGCTCGAATTTGCCCTGTTCGATTTTCGCCTGCACCGCGAATTTGAACCTGCTAGAGGAGCACGGGTCATGGATTGTTTGCAGGCAGCACGAGATGAAGTTGCCGTTTTACAGCCACCGGCCTGGGCCAGGTTTCCGCATGCTTTCACCCACATCTTCGCCGGGGGTTATGCGGCCGGCTATTACGGCTATTTGTGGGCGGAAGTGCTGGCGGCCGATGCTTTTTCCCGTTTCGAGGCAGCGGGAGGGTTGGATAGTGCCAGTGGTACCGCATTGCGTCGCGAAATTCTTGCGGTGGGAGCCACCCGACCTGCGTTGGAGAGTTTTATCGCTTTTCGAGGTCGTGAACCCCGGATCGAGGCCTTGCTGCGCAGTTACGGACTGACGGCCCGAGAGCAGCCGGTCCCGGCAAGGGTGGAGCAGGCATCGTAGGATAGGCCCATGAAGATCGCTACCTGGAACGTCAATTCTCTCAAAGTACGCCTTCCCCACCTTTTGCAGTGGGTGCAGAAAAGCTCCCCCGATATCATTGCCCTGCAAGAAACCAAGCTGGAAGATGCCAGGTTTCCACATGCCGAAATCGAGGCTGCCGGTTATCAGTCGGTCTGTTCCGGCCAGAAAACCTACAACGGGGTGGCTGTTCTGGCCCGGCAGATGATTACCGAGGTGGTGACCGATATTCCCGGCCTTGATGATCCGCAACGGCGGATTTTAGCCGTGACTGTAGGGAATTTACGGGTTGTCAATCTGTACGTCGTCAACGGCCAAGCCGTGGGTAGTGAGAAATATGCCTACAAGTTGGATTGGCTGAGCAAGGTGACCGCTTTTCTGGCCGAACAATTGCAGCGCTATCCCGACATGATTGTGCTCGGTGACTTCAACATCGCCCCGGACGATCGCGATGTGCATGATCCCGAAGCATGGCGGGGGACGATTCTGTGCTCGGACGCCGAGCGCTTAGCTTTGCAGAGCCTACTCAAACTGGGGTTTGTCGACAGTTTTCGTACCTGTCATAACGAGGCGGGACATTTCAGCTGGTGGGACTATCGTCAGGGCGGTTTCCGTCGCAACCGCGGCCTGCGGATCGACCTGATTCTGCTTAGTGATGCCTTGCGTTCCAGGCAGCTAGCCGCCACCATCGATGTGGAACCCCGTCGCTGGGAACGTCCATCCGACCACGCCCCTGCGCTACTGGAATTGCAGGCATGATGAATGAGCAAAACTTTTCCCTGACCGATGCAGAACTCGACGAACT
>CAYOLM010000172.1:0-3710 GCA_964404785.1 uncultured Mizugakiibacter sp. | reverse complement strand
ATTGCTGGCTTGAGGCTCGCCATCACGGCGGGCAGTTTATTCTGCGTGTTGAGGACAGCGATCGTGAACGCAGTACTGACGCGGCCATCGAGGCCATTCTGGATGGCATGCGCTGGCTGGGTCTGAACCATGACGAAGGTCCTTTCTATCAAACCCGCAGGATCGACCGTTATCGGCAGGTAGCCGAGGATCTGCTTGCCGCCGGCAAGGCCTATCGTTGCTACTGCTCGCGTGAACGTCTCGACAGCTTGCGTGAAACGGCCATGTCACGCGGCCAAAAGCCCCGTTACGACGGTCACTGCCGCACTCGCAGCGAGCCGGTACCCGGAATATCTCCAGTCATCCGGTTCCGCAACCCCGATCACGGCACAGTGGTATTTCATGACCAGGTCAAAGGCCGCATCGAGTGGGCTAACGATGAGCTGGATGATCTGATTATTTTTCGTTCCGACGGCTTTCCCACCTACAACTTTGCCGTCGTCGTGGACGATCTGGACATGGCTGTCAGTGAGGTCATCCGTGGTGATGATCATGTCAACAATACCCCACGGCAAATCAATATCTACCAGGCACTGGGTGCCACGGTTCCCAGCTTTGCACACCTGCCGATGATATTGGACAAAGAGGGCCACAAACTCTCCAAACGCAATAACGCCGTCGGAGTTATGGAATACCGTGAAGCAGGATTTCTACCTCATGCGCTGCTTAATTATCTGGTGCGACTGGGCTGGTCACACGGCGACCAGGAAGTTTTTTCACATCAACAAATGATCGATTTTTTTACTATCACTGACGTCAACAAGGCCGCCTCCCGCTTTGACATGAGCAAACTGGCTTGGCTCAATCAACACTATCTGAAGCAAGACGATCCGGCTTCACTGGCTCCCGAATTGACTTGGCATCTGCAACGCACCGGCATCGATGTTTCGCAAGGTCCTGATCCTGAGGCGGTGGTGGTGGCCCTGCGCGACCGGGTACATACCCTGAAGGAAATGGCTGAGCGTGCTCGCATCTGGTATGCGCCGATCGCAGAATGGGATGAAAAGGCCATTCGCAAGCACCTACGCAATGCCACCGCCGAGAAGGTACTGCAAGCGGCACTGGCTAACTTTGCTAACTTGCCCGACTGGAACCCGGATGCCATCAAGGCGATCATCCACACCATTGCTCATGAACAGGAACTGGGTATGGGCAAGGTAGCCCAACCGTTACGCGTGGCGATGACGGGTAGTGGGGTGTCGCCTTCGATTGAGCACACGGTGTATCTGGCGGGTCGCAACGAGGCTATCCGGCGTATCGAAGAGGCCCTGAGCCGACGCTGATATGCAGGCCTTGCTCACCCGGGTCATGCAAGGAGTGGATCTTTCCAGCCCGGATGCTGGTCTGCTAATGTTCCGTAACCTGCTGGCTTTGGTGCCTTGGTGGCCACTGCTCGGATGGACTATTTTTTCCGTGTTGGGCGGGGCATGGATCGGCTGGAAACGCGGTCGGCTCAGGCAAGCAGTGCTGTGGTCACTCATCATAGGGGTGGCCGCTTGGCCAATCCTGTTGGCCTTACCTTCCCGCCGCCATGAGTAACTTCTGGTAAGCCCAGGCGAGGATGCTAATCCCAATTGAATTCATAAGTTTGCAGCAACGCCAGTGGTATGCTTCAGGCATCATGCAGCGGTTCACCTCATCCCACAGCCACAGCCATCCCCACGATGCTGACTTGTATATCCGCGCCGTCGAACAAGCCTGTACGGAACGAGGTTTACGGTTAACCTCATCTCGTCGTGAGGTACTCAGCCTGATTGCTAAGAGTGGCCATCCGGTGAAAGCCTATGACCTGCTCGATGATCTGCGCGACCGACACTCCAGTGCGGCTCCCCCGACGGTCTACCGGGCCCTGGATTTCCTGCTGGCTCACGCCTTCATTCATCGGCTTGATTCAATCAACGCATTTGTCTCCTGCCAGCATCCCGACGAAGCCCATCAGGTGCCGTTTCTGATCTGCGATATCTGTCACGGTGCTGAAGAACTTTGTGATGGTGGTGCCGTGGTCGGACTGATCGAGGCCGAAGCGGCACGACGCGGCTTTCATCCCCGCTCACAATCACTCGAAGTCCACGGTGTTTGCCAGGGCTGCCAGACCGAGAACCCGCCCTGAACCCGTAGGCAGATCAATCCTTACCGGGTTGCAATACCGTCACAAGACGCTGCAAAGCCCGATCCAGAGTACGTCGAGGACAAGCGAGGTTGAAGCGTTCGAAGCCCCTGCCTTCTGGGCCGAATAACAGGCCGTCATCGAGATACACCCTGGCCTGTTCAAAAATTTCACGGTGACGAGCCTCGGCCGATCCTGGTAACGCATTGCAATCGACCCAGGCCAGGTAGGTTCCTTGCAGAGGACTCATGCATAATCCAGGCAGGTGCTGGGTGAGCCAAGTACGCAGGTAAGCGGCATTCTCGCCAATATAGGCCAGCACTGCATCCAGCCAAGGTTCACCATGGGTATAGGCAGCTTCGGTAGCAACCAGGCCAAACGTATTGGCACCGAGCAGGCCGTTGTGATGCAGAGTGGCCGCAAACCGCTCCCTAATCTGCGGATCAGCGATGATGATGTTGGAAGTGGTCAGACCTGCCAGGTTGAAGCTCTTGCTGGCCGCAGTGCAAGTAATGCTGTGCTGCTGGAAATCGGGACCCAGGCTAGCAAAAGGAGTGAAACGGTAGCCTTCGTGAGTCAAGTCACCATGAATTTCATCAGCAACGACCTGTACCTGGTTGGCGTGACAGATCTCACCGAAACGGAGTAGCTCCTGGCGATCCCATACCCGACCCACTGGATTATGTGGATTGCACAAAAACGCCAGTTTCACCGCCGGATCAGCAGCCTTACGTTGTAAATCTTCAAAGTCCATCCGGTAATCGCCGGCCACGTTGAGCAGCGAACTGGACACCAGTTTGGCGCCATTATTCTGTACCGCCGAAAAAAATGGGTAATACACCGGACGCTGTACCAGAACCTTTTCACCCGGCTGCAACAGGGTCTGCACCAGCAGATTCAGGGCTGGAACTACGCCTGGAGTGATCACGATCCAATCCGGATCAACGCTCCAGTTGTAGCGTCGCTGCATCCACTCAGTAATGGTGGAGTAATACCCTGGAGTGGCTGCGCTATAGCCGTAGATGCCATGGGCGACGCGTTTCTGCATTGCTTCAATGATGGCCGGAGCGCAACGGAAATCCATATCGGCAACCCACAGAGGTAACAACTGTTCCGGTTCCGCGAGCGGCGGCTCAGGCTCGCTATATATCAAGTGCGGCCCCTGCATCCGAAACGACCACTTCAGACTATGGGTACCAGCGCGGGGAATCTCCTCATCGAAACAGAAAGACATGGTGGATCCTTGTAAACGGCTCTCAACATGATAATTCGTCCGTTATCTGCTTGCCGTAAGAACCCATAGCAATTCCGTGGGCACTCACGGTTTATAGCGTTTATATCTGCCAAAAAAAACGCCGAATGAGGCTATCATCCGGCGTTTTTCAATTTGTACTGAAGGGTCAGGCGGCGCTGACTTCCTCAGCCTGAGGGCCCTTCTGGCCCTGCACAACCTTGAACTTCACCTGTTGGCCTTCCTGCAACGTTTTGAAACCGTTGCCGGTGATCGCCCGAAAATGCACGAACACGTCCGGGCCGTTCTCACGACCGATGAAACCGAATCCCT
>CAYOLM010000171.1:0-3711 GCA_964404785.1 uncultured Mizugakiibacter sp. | reverse complement strand
CCCATTCGTCATTCCCGCGCAGGCGGGAATCCACTCGGCCTGGAGCGCGTCTGAGGTCCCATCGGACATTGGACGCTACCGCGAGATCGTGGATCCCGGGTCTACGCCCGGGATGACAAGACAAGAGCACTGCGCGTTGCCCGGGATGACCCGACAAGGGCACCGCGAACCACGGCAATGGACAAGCTGCGCCACCTCTCCCATTCGTCATTCCCGCGTAGGCGGGAATCCACTCGGCCCGGAGTACGTATGAGGGTCGCTCGGGCGCCGTAGGCGCAAGAAACTCTTGGCAATAAACACCCATTCACCTGTAGCGGCATCCAGGTAACCGTCGCCACGCCGTAGGTGGCCGGTGAAGGACGCACCGCATCTATCAAGCGAGTGGCCTTCAAACAGCCCATTCTTTTAGCTATACGTGCTTATTGCCAAGAGAATCATCAGACGATGGGTTTTCGTGATCATGAGCTTGCACCGGGACAAGCCCGAGCTCTTCGGCGAGAATAGGCAAATTATTGCTACGGAGTTTGCTATGCCTAGTCGCCGTGAATGTGCCAATGCCCTGCGGGTTCTGGCCATGGATGCTGTGCAAGCCGCGCAGTCCGGACATCCCGGTATGCCGATGGGCATGGCTGATATTGCCGAAGTGCTGTGGAATGACTTTTTTAGCCACAACCCCGGCAATCCACACTGGGCCAATCGGGACCGCTTGGTACTCTCCAATGGCCATGGCTCGATGCTGCTGTATGGCCTGTTGCATCTGAGCGGCTACGATCTGTCGCTGGATGAGCTTCGGCATTTTCGACAGTGGGGATCGAAAACTCCGGGGCACCCAGAGGTTCATCTGACCCCCGGCGTGGAAACTACCACCGGTCCGTTGGGACAGGGTTTGGCTAATGCCGTGGGCATGGCCTTGGCAGAAAAACTGCTGGCCCGCGAATTCAATCGCGATGACTTGCCGATTGTCGATCATCGAACCTGGGTGTTGGTGGGTGACGGCTGTTTGATGGAAGGTATTTCGCATGAAGCAGCTTCGCTGGCGGGAACCTGGAAACTCAGCAAGCTGGTGGCGCTGTATGACGACAATGGCATCTCCATTGATGGTGAGGTCAAGGGCTGGTTCAGCGACGATACGGCGGCGCGTTTTGAAGCTTACGGCTGGGAGGTACTGCGCGATATCGATGGCCACGATGCTGCAGCGGTCAAGGCGGCCCTGGCCGTAGCGACGCACCATTCAGAGCGGCCCACATTGCTCTGCTGTCGTACCACCATTGGCTTTGGATCACCCGGCAAGGCGGGTAAGGCAAGTAGCCACGGTGCTCCATTGGGCCAGGAAGAAGTGGCGGCAACCCGCCAAGCACTTGGCTGGAGTTGGCCACCGTTTGCGATTCCTGATACCTATTACGAGGCCTGGAATGCTGAAGCACGCGGTGCGCAGCGCGAAACCGCATGGCAGGCGCTGTTCGATCGCTATCGGCAGACCTATCCGGAACTGGCCAGCGAGTTCGAACGGCGCATGGCGGGTCGACGGCCGGATGGCTTCTCGGCGCATGCCGAAGCCTGCATCGCCCGGCTGCAGCAGCAAGCGCCTGAGGTGGCTTCGCGTAAGGCCTCACAAATGGTGCTGGATATGTTGGCCCCGGAATTACCGGAACTGATCGGGGGTTCGGCTGACTTGTCCGGCTCCAACCTGACTGCCTGGAAGGGCTCGCAAAGCATTACCGAAGCGAACGGTGCGGCCAACTACATTCACTTCGGGGTCCGTGAATTTGGCATGGGGGCGATTCTCAACGGTCTGGCTCTGCATGGTGGTTTTTTACCCTATGACGGTACCTTCCTAGTGTTTTCGGACTACGCTCGCAATGCCTTGCGGATGAGCGCCCTGATCCCGGCCCGGGTGATCCATGTCTACACCCATGATTCCATCGGTTTGGGTGAGGATGGCCCCACCCATCAGCCGGTCGAACACCTGGCCTGCTTGCGCTACATCCCCAACAACCGGGTGTGGCGACCTTGTGATGCGGTGGAAAGTGCCGTGGCCTGGCGCTCGGCTATTGAGCGTGAAGACGGGCCGAGTTGCTTGGTATTTTCACGTCAGAAACTGGTACCGCAACCGCGTGAAATATCCCGTCTGGCCGATGTCGCTCGGGGCGGCTACATTCTCTTTGATCCACCGGAAACGCGCTTCCAGGCCATCTTGCTGGCAACCGGTAGCGAGGTCGAGTTGGCCATGCAGGCGATGCGCGCCTTGCACGATAAGGATATTGCCGTGCGGGTGGTGTCGATGCCCTGTTGTGAGGTTTTCGATGCCCAGCCGCTGGAATACCGTGAAGGGGTTTTACCGTCCTGGTGCCGGGTGCGAGTGGCCATCGAAGCGGGAGTAACGGACTACTGGCGCAAATACGTCGGTCTGGACGGGGCGGTGATTGGCCTGGATCACTTTGGAGCCTCGGCTCCGGCTGCGGAACTATTCCAGCAGTTCGGCTTCACGGTTGCACATGTACTGGCTGCCGTGCGCGATCAGCTCGATAGCTAAGATCGGCCTCAGTGCTGGTGCAAGTGTCCGGTTTCATTGAGTGAAAGCAACGTGGTGCGATCGTGATCGATTTGCAGGCGGTTGATGCAGCATGGGTCTTGCTGTAGCGAGTGGTAGTGCGACAGAGAGATATCCAGCAAGTGGCACAGCAGAATTCGGTTAATACTGTCATGGGCAACTACCACTAGGGTCTGGTCGTGATGCCTTGCCAGCAGCTCCCGCATTGCGCCACTGATCCGGGCCAGGGCCTCCTGCAGGGTTTCTGCCTGGGGAATGCTCGCCAGTTGAGGGGTGTTGCACCAGCGTTGCCACTGCTGCGGCCAGCGTGCCTGTACTTCCTCGTAGGCAAGCCCCTGCCAGGTACCGAAGTCGATGTCCTGCAAAGCGGGTAGCGTTTGCACGGGACAGTCCAGGGCCTTGCCGATAAACGCGGTGGTATCGACACAGCGCCGGGCCGGGCTGGAGAACAGGGCCTGTACTCCACGAACCTGGGCAATCGCCTTGGCCAATGCACGGGCTTGGTGGATACCGGTCTCAGTTAGATGCAGGTCGAGTCGGCCCCGAAAGACCGGCGGATTGATCCCCTCAACCTCGCCGTGGCGAGCAAGCAAGAGGATGGTCATGGTGAATCTCCCGATGGGAACGTTGAGTTCAGGTGGAGCGTAATAGCTCATCCCGACAAATGGATGGTTGACGCGGTAGCGTGGCTGGCAAGAATACCTCTCTGGGCGGCCCCGTGGATGTGGTGAGGTACGAACCGCATCCATCAAGGCTATTTCTTCACCGCTCTACGGTGTTACCCATCTGCACCCGTAATGAGCAAATGTAGCCCGGATGGAGCATGAGCATAATCCGGGATGTAACGATATCAACAGGACATTACTGCGGATTCCACTTCGTTGTAGTTGGGCGGCAAAGAAATAGGCCAGCACCGCTTGGGCAAGTAAGTCGCGACGATTGCAGGGTTTTTAGGAACGGGAGCTTGTGATGTGTTCAGGCAGGCCTTATCTTCAAGCCTAGGAGCCTGTCCGACTTGGGAAAGGTCTACTGTGGTGGTGGAAAATTGACCCACTTTTCAAGTCTGATAGATTTCAGGTGATGGAGTTCACTGCGACCTGCCTTCGGGCTAATGACTCCTGCGAGCAGCCCGATCATGCTTTGCAGTGGAGTTGGTAATG
>CAYOLM010000170.1:0-3729 GCA_964404785.1 uncultured Mizugakiibacter sp. | reverse complement strand
CGGCACGCTCAAAGTCATCTGGCCGTACCGCAGGATAGCTTACCCCCGTAGCATGATTCACTAAGTGGCTAACGAATTCATCAGCAGTAACAAGCAAGTATAGATAGGAAAATGGGACAGCTACTGGCGAAAGAACCGTAAATCCGGTCGAGAAAACGTCATTCGCTTCCCGGTCTATAATCAGAGCATAAGCGCGAAGATTGGGACGAACATTCGACCAGATAACATCACCGCTCTTGGCCTGTCTTCTAGCACGACCCGGCGCCTCAGCGGACGATAGCGCATTCTTTGCTGTGATCCGGCCTTGCGCCACGGATGAAATATCAATGTAATTGATTTCGTCTGGTAGATCTTGCGCACGATAGCTTTCAGCATTTGTTGTAGCTATTTCACTCAGTAGTTTCTTCTCCCACTCCTCCGGGATGCCGTTTCTGATTTTGACGTGTTCGTGGCCGGGGAAGCGGAGGTGGACGAACCATTCCTTGTAGAGCAGCCGGGCGGCCTGTTCCAGCAACTGTATCCGCCGCCGGTTGTTTTCGATCAGGTTGTCATATGTTGATACTATTTGTGCAACACGCTGTTGCTGAGGAATGGGTGGCAAAGGAATTTCAAGGGTTTTCAGTGCACCTTGTGAAATATTTATTATTGCTGCACCAGCGGATAAATTCTTTAGCCGTTTACGAAATAATGGCGTAAGAAGAAGATACATAAGGTAATCTGAGTCGACAAGTTGGGAGCATGGTCGCATCCGGATTACAAAACCACAGTGGAGGACACCATCTTCGGGTAGCTCGCCATTGAGTTTGCCAACTAAACCAATCCCATCAAGCTTGACAGATGATCGAACAAAAAATAGATCATCAAGCATTGCAAGGTAGTCATCTCGAACATCCAGCCTTACAAGATCAAGCTGCTCGTGACTAAATCTGTGAGAGCCAGTGATATCTTTTACATTTATAAACGGTCGCCCATCACCAGCGGCATCTTTAGAAAAGTTAACCCCATTTTTGAATGTGCCAAGCTCTTCGAGTCTTCGACTGGGCCAACTCATACCCCCAACTCCTCAAAATTTCTTTTGATGGTTGCGGCCAGGGTCACGGCCTCGGCATTAAGGTCTTCCAGCTCGACGTGAATGTCGCGCAAGGTTTCTTCGAAGTCAAAGTCTTCGTCGATTTCCTCGGGGGTGACGCCGACGTAACGGCCGGGAGTGAGGCTCCAGTCGTTGGCTTCGATCTCTTTGATGTCCACGAGTTTGACCAGCCCTTCCACGTCGCGTAGTTGGGCCTCGGGGAAGCGTTCGCTGAGCCAGTGGGCCTGTTTCCAGAAGTAGTGCACTTGCTTGAGCTGTTCGACGGCGCGTTGGCGGGCTTCGTCGGCGGCTTTGCGGGCGCGGGTGATGTCGCGGGGGATAGGTGCCGAATTCCGTGTCCCCGGATTGCGCTTTGCTGCATCCGGGCTACGGGATGACTTTTCTCTTTCATCGATCAGGCGGCTGGCGAGTTTGTAGAGAAGGTCGGTCTGTTGGATGAGGTCGCGGCTGCTTTCTGCCAGCGGTTCATACTCTCGGGTGAGCTTAACCAGGCCGGTATTGGTATCGGGGGTGTTCTCCCACTGTGGTTGCGCCTCATTTGCACACTGGTGGAAGCGGGCGATGTCCTGCACAAACAGTGTGTACGCCTTGTCCAGTTCTTCCAGACCCGGATTGCGCTTCGCTTCATCCGGGCTACGCTGCGCGATGGTATCCCGCAGGGCGTGAATCGCCGCCCGATAATCCGGCAGGGGTTGCAGGGTCTCGCCATCCTCTGCCCATTCCATGCAGGCCTGCGCTTCGTCGACGACCTGCCCCAGATAGCCTGAGATGAGCGACAGATACCGCTCTGTCTCGCCCCGATGGAGCCAGACGATGGCCAGCAGGTTTTGCTGCTGTTCGGGAGAGAAGTCATAGATCTTGCGCGTGACCTTGCGGTAGACGTTGCGCGCGTCGATCATCAAGACCTTGTCTTGGTGCGCCTTGGGCTTGTCGCGGTTCAGGAACCACAGTTCGCAGGGCACGGTGCGGGTGTAGAAGAAGTTGGCGCGAATGGCGATCATGGCGTCCACGTCACCGGTCTCGATGAGTTTCTGGCGCAGTTTGGCCTCACCGCCACCGGCGCTGGAGGCCTGGGAGGACATGACGAAGCCGGCCCGGCCCCGCTCGTTCAGGTAGCTGTAGAAGTAGCTGATCCAGATGTAGTTGCCGTTGCTGACCTTGCCTTTCTTGTTGACACCGGGCAGGCCGAAGGGCAGGCGCGGGTCGTTCTTGATCTTGTCGGCGTCGATCTCGTCTACGTTGAAGGGCGGATTGGCCATCACGTAGTTGGCCTTGCCGAGCAGTTCGTGCGGATCTTCGTAGTAGCTGATGGCCTTTTGGATGTCGCCTTCCAGGCCATGCACGGCCAGGTTCATCTTCGCCAGGCGAATGGTGGTGGCGTTCTTTTCCAGGCCGCGGAAGGTGAGCCGCTCGGTGGGGCTTTGGTCGTGTTCTTCGACAATACGCGCGCTCTGCACGAACATGCCACCGGAGCCGCAGGCCGGGTCGAGTACGGTGCCGCGCTGGGGATCAAGCACGTGGGCGATCAACGAGACTAACGAGACGGGGGTGAAGAACTCACCACCATCGTGGGCACCCTGATCCGCGAATTGGGTGAGGAAGTATTCGTAGATGCGACCGAAGACATCGCCGGAAACCTGCTTCAATTCTTCGGGATTGAGGGTGCGCAGGAGCTGGCCGAGGACCTGATTGTCCAACTCCTGGTATTCACCCTTGGGCAGAGCATGCCACGCAGGTTGTCATAGTCGCTCTCGATGGACTCCATCGCCTCGATAATGACGCGGGCGCGGTCGTCGCTGTCGGTGAGCGCAACCAGGGTGTCGAATTGGGCTTTGGGTTGCAGGAAGATGGCGCTTTTCTGGGAGAAGTCTTCCTTGGTCAGCGCCCGTGCCTTACCGCCGCGCCTGGGCAGACTGGCCTCGATGGTCTTCTTCACGCCCAGATAGCGGCTGTAGGCGTGGCGCAGGAACACCAGACCCATGACCGGCAGGAAATACTCGTTACTGGCGTAGTTGGAATTGGCGCGCAGGGTGTCGGCAGCGCTCCACAGGCGTTTTTCGATGGCTTCAATATGTTCGAGTTGGGCCAATACGTGCTCCCCGAGTACTTTCCTCAAAGATTGTAGTCGACTCACCCGGCAACTGGTGGGTTGAGGCGATTACTGCCCGTATCGGGCTTGTTCGGACGAAAGCTCAAGCCGGAGTATGCCACGTTGTTGCGGCAATGTGCCGGTATAGTGAGCGAATGCCGGTGCTCAAAGGTGTGCACAAGTCCTATCGCGGCAGCGAGGTGCTGCACGGAATCAATCGGCGTTAAGTTCAACCGGGGTTAATCGGAACGCTGCAACCAGACGGGCAAGGGCTGGGCGTGACGCTCGATCCAGTCGTTGTGGGCGAGGTACCAGTCGAGCGTTTGTGCGAGGCCGTCCTCGAACCGACGTTCGATGCGAAAGCCGAGTTCGGTTTCCATGCGCGTGGGGTCGATACCGTAGCGACGATCATGGCCCGGCCGGTCGGTGACGAATTCGATCAACGATTCGTGACCACCGTCGACCTTGCCGGGAAAGCGCCGATCGAACAGCCGACACAGCCGGCGCACCACTTCGAGGTTGATGCGTTCGTTGTGCCCGCCGATGTTGT
>CAYOLM010000169.1:0-3732 GCA_964404785.1 uncultured Mizugakiibacter sp. | reverse complement strand
CCGCCGGCCTGCTGCCAGTGTTGACGGACCAGATCAACCAGATGCTGCGGATCGAAAGCCTGCGACGACAGGTGCAGATGCTCTTGCAGCCAGGGTGCCGCAGTGCTCTGAAACCAGGTTACCGCCATTGGCAGCGCGGCAATCGCCCGTGAAATCTGCCGTTCAATCAATGGGATCAGGATGGCCAGCAGCACCAGCACGCCGATACTCAACAGGCTGAACACGATGGTTACAGCCAGGGTTCGACCCAAGCCGAAACGTTCGAGCCGATCAGCCAGCGGATTGGCAATATAAGCTAGAAAAGCCGCAATCAGAAACGGCATCAGTGCGGGGGCCAGCAGCCAGAGCACGAAACCGAGGGCCAGCACCAGAAGTGCCATCTGTACGCGCTGCCAGGCATCAGATCCCATGGTTTCTCCTCCGTATCCGCAAATCACGACGCGCCCGCCAACCCCAGCGCAAGATGTAATCCACTCCACTGGCTATCGTCAATGCCGCCACCGCCCAGTCCGGGCCAACGAGGCTCAAAGACCGCTGTGTCGCAAGCAGTGCCAACACCACCAGCACGTACAAAATCTGTGCTGTGGTATTGAGCTTCGATAGCATGCTCGGCTGCACATGCAACACACCTATTTTCCATCGCCAGAGCAGAACACCCCCGACAATCAAGACATCGCGAGCCAACACAATCAGGGTCAATGTCAGCGGTACCGCACCCACCCAGCTCAGGGCCATGAAGCACCCTATCAATAGCAATTTATCTGCAAGCGGGTCAAGGATAGCCCCGAGCCGGCTTTGCCAATGAAAGCGCCTTGCCAGAAAACCATCCAAGGCATCGGAAGCCCCGGCCAGGATAGCCAGAATCAAACCACTGGAGAAATGTCCCCAAGCCACCGTAAAAGCAATAGGCAAGGCCAGCAATAAGCGAGCGAGCGTCAGGATATTGGGTAGGTGTCGCCACCGTGATGCGCCACTAGACTCAGCCATCCGGGTACCTCACCGCACCCAGCGAAGGGCCAGTTCGGAGCCGGGATGGGCCGGGGCTATGAGCAGGTGACCGCTGGCGGCAAGATCATCGGTAATCACCGTCAGTGGCGCATCCAGACCCAGTGATAGCTGCAATCCGTCAGCTTGGGCTTGTTGTGGCTGCACGGTGAGAATTCTCGGATCACTACGTAATAAGGACATCAGGCGGGCAAAATCGACCGCACTTCGTAGGCCCGAAATCCAGAGGCTGCCGGTAACCCCTACCGCACCCATACCTGGGGTGACTGCAAAGCGCTGCAACAACTGGTTGGCCGCCTGAATGGCGCCAGCCTGAATCACCCCGGTGGCCGTCGTCCCCTGCCCCTGCCATGTCGCAACCTGGCCACCGATCACCAGCGTCCAGGTCGCCTGCCCGCTTTGTACCGTACCAATCAACGCCAGCCCGGTACGGTAATCTTTGGCCAGGATACCCAAAGCCTGCGGATCGCCTTGTATCAAAGCACCTGGGTCAGGGGTTACTGATCCCGGCAACACAAATTGAAGACCCCGGGCAGCTCCTGCAGATTTTAGGGCTGCAGCAGCAGCACGCCTTAGCGGCTGACCATTCACGCGGATAATGGCGAGTACCGGCGGTCGCGGCCCCGGCCAAATGGATAACCCCAGAGCACGGGCCAAGCCACTGACAGCACTGGCATCGAAACGTACCCACAAGCGATAGTGCTGATCCACCCCGCCAAGATAGCGGTAACCTTTCACTAGCGTAGAGGGGGGTGGAAGCTCGGCGGCAAGTGCCCGCAAATCTGCAGGGGTCTGGTTAGACAAGCGCGCCAGCACCACATACAGCGCCTGGGTAAAGGCCTGATCGCGAGCTTTGGCACCGGCGCTGGCGACGGATACCACAGTGCGATACAAATCGTTGGCCGGACGTACCGTAACGGCCTGGGCAGGGGCTTGGAAAATAAGCAGTGGCAAAACCAGCCAGACACTGAAATAAGTGAGTAGATTGCGCATGTAAGGCCCGTCCTGAACTCGTGCAGTCTGCCCAATCTAGCGGGTCACGTCCATATGTTGATAGTAAACGTGGCCATGTAGCTTGCTATCATGGGCCTTTCCTAAGCTCTGCGGCAAATCCTCATGAGTACCGAATCCGAGCGTCTTTCCTACCGTGCCGCCGGCGTGGATATCGATGCCGGCAATGCTTTGGTTGAACGAATCAAGCCACTCGTAGCCCGAACCCGGCGTACTGGCGTGCTGGGTGGGCTTGGTGGCTTTGGCGGTCTGTTTGAACTGGGCGGACGCTATCAGAACCCGGTACTGGTATCCGGTACTGACGGTGTTGGCACCAAGTTGTGTTTGGCCCAACAACTCGGCCGACATGAGGGTATTGGCATCGACCTGGTCGCCATGTGTGTCAATGATGTGCTGGTACAGGGTGCTGAGCCACTATTTTTTCTCGATTATTTCGCGACCGGCAAACTCGACGTGGATATTGCCGAAACCGTCATAGGCGGAATTGCTCGCGGTTGCGAACTGGCGGGGTGTGCCTTGATTGGTGGCGAGACCGCGGAAATGCCCGACATGTATCCTGCGGGTGCTTATGATCTGGCCGGTTTCTGCGTTGGGGCCGCGGAAAAGACCGCCCTGATCGATGGCCACCAGGTACAGGCCGGTGATCGCATCATCGGCATCGCCTCATCCGGCCCGCATGCTAACGGCTTTTCCCTGATCCGCAAGATTCTCGACCGCACTGGCACGCCCTGGGATATGGATCTGGATGGACAAACTCTGGCCGATGCACTGATCGAACCCACTCGCATCTATGTCCAGCCGATACTGGATCTACTCACCGAACACCGACCGCATGCCATGGCCCATATCACTGGTGGCGGCTTGCTGGAGAACATTATCCGGGTGGTTCCCGAGGGCCTTGGCATCACCCTCGACAGCACGGCTTGGCCACTGCCCCCCGTATTTGCCTGGCTGCAAGAGGCCGGCAACCTCGACCGCCATGAGCTGTGGCACACCTTCAACTGCGGTATCGGTTTTTGCCTACTGGTTGCTGCGGACTCGGTAACGGCCCTCTCAGCCTGGCTGGAACAGCAATCGCTGAGCCATTGGGTGATCGGCGAAGTGACACAGCAACACCCGGATGAGCGGGTGCGGATTGACAGTTAACATGGCAAGAGCACAGCCTGGCAGGCGTATCGCCATACTCGCATCCGGTCGCGGCAGCAATGCCCTGAGCTTGATCGAGGCCTGTCGCACCGGCCGGATCGAAGGCGAGGTTGTGCTGCTTGCCAGTAATCGTCCCGCAGCCCCGGCACTGGATCTGGCACGCGCTGCGGGTATCAGTACACTGGCCGAAGATAGTCGTGGTCGCGCCGATCGCCGGGCCTGGGATCTGGCCTTCCTAGAACGCGTGGCCGCCAGCCAACCCGATCTGATCGTGCTGGCCGGTTTCATGCGTCGTCTGCATGCGGATGCGGTGGCCCCATGGTATGGCCGCATGATTAACATCCACCCTTCCCTACTGCCAGCCTATCCAGGGCTTGATACCCATCGCCGGGTACTGGCCGCAGGCGATCACGAGCATGGTGCCAGCGTGCATTTTGTGAGTGCCGAACTCGACGCGGGACCGGTATTCGCCCAATGCCACATCAAGATCGACAATCACGATACCGCCGACAGCTTGGCACAACGCCTGTTACCCCACGAGCACCGCTTGCTGATTGCCAGCGTGGCCCA
>CAYOLM010000168.1:0-3758 GCA_964404785.1 uncultured Mizugakiibacter sp. | reverse complement strand
TATCACGGTTTCAGGATTCACTACTATTTTGATATGTTCCTTGATATATACCACCTCATATTGTAGGTTGATATCTACTGGGATAGGCATCTCGGTAACAATATGACGCGGATACCATCATGAGCACCACTGCAAAACTCTTTACCACCGGTCGCAGCCAGGCGGTGCGCTTGCCGCTCGCATTCCGTTTCGAAGGTAGCGAGGTTTTCATCCGGCGCGATCCGAAGACCGGTGACGTGGTGCTGTCGCGGCACCCAGATTCCTGGGTCGACTTTTTTACACTCGTCGACACGACCGCAGTTCCGGATGACTTCATGAGCGAGGCCGATCGCAACCAGGGCGAACAATCGCGCGATCCCTTCAAGGCCATGTAGGAATGACGATTTACATGCTCGATACGAACATCGCGAGCCACATCATCAAAGGCAATATCCCGATCGTTTTGAAGCGCCTGGCGGCCGTGCCCATGACCGATATTGCGATATCAGTTATCACCGAGGCCGAGCTTCGCTACGGGGTGGTAAAGCGCGGCACCCCGCAAGGCCTCGCGACGCGCGTCCATGAGTTCTTGATTCGCGTTGAGGTTTTACCCTGGACACAGGGTGTAGCGCTGGCCTATGGCGATCTTCGGGTCTCCTGCGAAGCCGCCGGGGTAACGCTGGCTCCTATGGATATGATGATCGCGGCACACGCCATGGCGATCCGGGCGATCCTAGTAACAAGAGATCGAGCCTTTGGTTTCGTTCCCGATGGTTTGATCTTGGAGGACTGGACGGAGGCAGTGGAGGCTTCACCATAGAAGGCGTCCACTCTCTGCTTATCGCAGATAATTGCCGATACTCCATGGCGTCCGTTTTGGCCAGGCGCAGAGCGCCCTACAGATAGGTGATGGGACCTCAAGCCGATTCCGGGTCGGGTGGATTCCCGCCTGCGCGGGAATGACGGATGGGAGGGTGGCGGCAACTTGTTCATGGCCGTGGTTCGCGGTGCCCTTAGTCTCGTCATCCCGGGCGGAACGCAGTGCCGACCCGGGATCTACCTGCTGGCGATCCCGTCCGATGGAACCTCAAACCGCTTCCGTGCCGGGTGGATTTCTGCCTGCGCGGGAGTGACGGGAAGGGGTATATTGCCCCGCGCAGTATTCCTTTAATTGCGCCATGGGGATGCGATATAAGTCGGGGTCATCAGCCTGGGGGCGCATGGACCAGCGTTTGTAAGTCCATTGGTATTGAGTGAAGGCTTGTTCTA
Source organism: uncultured Mizugakiibacter sp. (assembly GCA_964404785.1). Classification (GTDB taxonomy): domain Bacteria; phylum Pseudomonadota; class Gammaproteobacteria; order Xanthomonadales; family Rhodanobacteraceae; genus Metallibacterium. Next base: position 2,510 of record CAYOLM010000168.1, on the reverse strand, counting down.
CACAGCTGGCAACGCCGCGATTGAGGGCGATGCTGGCTTGTGAGAGATTCGCATTACTCAACTCGGGCGGCGCTTCCAGCCAATGTAGGCAAAATCCAGCACCACACGGAAGACGCTCCATGAACCCGAACAACACGATGGCCTGGGTGCGGGCGGCCAGCCGTGGTAACAGCACCATGGTGGCGGCAGGAATACCGAAAAAAGGGGCGAAGGCGCCCTCGCCGGCGCGTGGCTGCTGATCGGGAAGAATGCCGACCACTCCGCCTGCACGCAGGCGCCGGTAGAGTGCGCGAACCCCTCCAGCATCAGCCCGAATCTGCTCTGGAGCGAAGCTTCCCCGGACGCGCCGCAGCAGAGTTTCCCAATGTGGCTGACGGGGCGGTCGATACAGAATGGCTAGTTGGGTACGGGCCCCCAACCAGTGGTTGAGAAGCTCCCAACACCCCAGGTGGGGGGCCGCTACGATCAGGCCTCGGCCGCTGGCCAAAGCCTGCGTAAAGTGTTCTTCACCACGAACTTCACGGACCAGCCGCAAGGCGTGCTGTGCACCACCACCCCATACCTTGCCAAGCTCCAGCAAGCCGCAGCCGGTCTCTCGAAGGCAGGCCTGGGTCAACCGGGTGCGTTCTATATCGCTAAGCTGTGGCCGGACGATCTGCAAATTGACCTCCACATGGTGCCGTTCGCGGCCGTTCAGACGCCATAGCATAGTGCCCAGACCAGCTCCCAGCACATGCAGCCAGCGTAGCGGCAACCAACCGGCTAGCCGCAACAAGACATAGGTCAGGGCGACACGGGGACGCATGAAAGCGAACTGGTTGATGAGGACTGCAACATGAGGTAAGCCGGTTTATCCTGGCTGGGCTATCCGGGCTGACGGGTAGACTGAACGGATATTCTAGTGAATACCACTATGGTCCATAGGTTACGCGGGCCTAATCGGTAACGCGAGAGCAAACCATGATTGCAGTGATCCAGAGGGTTAGTGAAGCCCGGGTCGAAGTCGATGGCCACCTGGTGGGGGCAATCGGTAACGGTCTGTTGGCCTTGATTGCCATCCAGCCTGATGACGGCGAAGCCCAGGTTCAACGCATGTTGCAACGCCTGCTTGGTTATCGGCTGTTTGCCGATGCGGCTGGGCGTATGAACCGGAGCCTGCACGAAACCGGAGGGGGACTGTTGCTGATCAGCCAGTTCACCCTTGCCGCAGATACCCGCCAAGGCATGCGACCGGGGTTTTCCACGGCCGCTACACCCGACCAGGCCGAGCCGCTGTTTACCCGTCTGCTCGAACTGGCTCGGCAAGCCCACCGCAATGTGGCCTCCGGTCGATTTGGGGCCAATATGCAGGTGAGCTTGGTCAACGATGGGCCGGTTACCTTTCATCTGGAGGTGCACTAAGCTGAATCCGCGTGAAGCGGCACAGTCAATGCCTAAGAAGTAGCATCGTGACACCCTTGAATACTAGCCATAACAGTGCCATGTGGCTATACTGAGCGGTTCTATATGTCGGCGGTGCGTGGCATGGCTAGTCAATCCAATCAGCAGCAATCCGAGATCAAGCAACTGATCACCAAAGGCCGCGAGCAGGGGTATTTAACCTATGCCGAGGTCAACGATCACTTGCCCGACGATATCGTCGATCCCGAGCAGATCGAGGATATCATCTCGATGCTCAACGGTATGGATATTGAGGTACATGAGGTGGCCCCCGATGGGGTGATGATTACCTCCACCGGTACTGATGATGACACCGTCACCGAAGAAGCTGTGGCTCTGCTTACTTCCGTTGACGCAGACATTGGTCGTACTACCGATCCGGTACGCATGTATATGCGGGAGATGGGTACGGTCGAATTGCTCACTCGCGAGGGTGAGATCACCATCGCCAAACGCATCGAAGAAGGTCTTAACCAAGTCCAGAATGCCTTGTCCAGCTTTCCCTGGACGGTACAGATGCTGATTGAAGAATTCGATCTCTATCTGGATGGCAAGAAACGCCTTTCTGAGGTGATTGCTGGATTCAGGGCCGATGATGCCGCCGCTGACATTAAAAGAGAGGAAGAGAAAGCCGCCGCCCGTGAAGCCGCCCGGATAGCTGCCGAGAACCGCAGCAACGGCTTGGGTAACGCCAAGAAGCCGGAAGATCCCAAGGCCAAAGCAGACGACGACGATGACAAACCCAGTGGCCCCGATCCAGAGGTAGTGCGTGCGCACATCGATGCCATGCGGGCTCTCCATACGAAGTTCAAGAAAGCAATCACCAAAGCACAAATCGGTGATCACAAGGTCGAGAAGCTGCGCGAAAAGCTTGCCCTGGCCTTTCTGGAGCTCAAACTTCCTTCTGCGCTACTCGACACTCTGGTTCGCAAACTACGGGAGGTTGTCGGCGATATTCGGGTTCACGAACGAGCCATCATGGACTTGTGTGTCAAATCTTCACGGATGCCCAGAGCTGAGTTTCTGGCTAGTTTTCCAAGTAGCGAGACGGATCATGAATGGGCCAACAC
>CAYOLM010000167.1:0-3762 GCA_964404785.1 uncultured Mizugakiibacter sp. | reverse complement strand
ACCAGCAAGCTTGGCAGGGTTGGTACTGACCTCAGTTCAGCCATCCGCAATTTCAAGAAGGGTCTCAAGGAAGGAGAGGCCGAGGATGAGAGCAAGAAAAAGGATGCTGATGTGGAACACCTTGAAGCAGACGACAAGGAGTCCACGACGACGGACAAGACGCCTCATCGCGAACACCATGACTGAATCGTGTTTGGTATTGGTTTCAATGAACTGGCTTTGATCGCCCTGGTGGCACTGATTGTGCTTGGCCCGGAAAAGCTGCCCGGGGTAGCGCGGACGGCCGGGGTGATGGTACGACGGGCGCGGTTGGCTTGGAATGATCTGCAATCGGAAATTCAGGGGGATATCGATTTGCAGGCGATCAAGCGAGAGTTCAGCGGCAATATTGACGCGGTTCGTGAAGCGGCAAAAAGTCTTGAGAATGAGACCAAGAACCTCCATGACCAGTTGAGTGAAGCGGCCCAGGATGTACAGGGTACGGCCTCGGAGATCGAGATCAGCGTTGCCAAAACGATTGGCCAGCTACGTTCGACGGCCACACAACTGGATGAGCAGGCCGGTGGTGAGCGGGATGACTTGCGAGTTGCAGCGGCCGATTTACGGGCCACAGCAGAACGGATTGCCAAGGCTGAGAAACAGCGTCGCCTAGCTGCAAGCGAGTCAGATGCGAACGCGGCGATGTCGCCAACGGCCACAGAAGTCTTGTCTTCTGCCTCGGCCGCCAGTCCCGATTCCGATCTGAACAGCAAACATGACCCAGGAGCCTGAATCTCCCGCTCAGCAAGTACTAGGTGGTTTTGTCACGCACCTGCTGGAGCTTCGTTCTCGGCTACTCAAGGCAGTGTTATCGGTGCTGTTGGTACTGCTGGCTTTGCTGCCGTTTTCTGACAAACTTTACGATCTTCTGGCCCGGCCTTTGATCGAGCGTTTGCCGCAGGGTTCGCACATGGTCGCCATCGAGGTGGCGAGTCCGTTCCTGACCCCGATCAAACTGAGTTTGGTTGTTGCAGCGTTTCTGGCGATGCCCGCAATCCTGTATCAGCTTTGGGCATTCATCAGCCCCGGGTTGTATCGGAATGAACGACGGTTGGCCTTGCCGTTGCTGGTTTCCTCGGTGTTGCTGTTTTATCTTGGTTGCGCGTTCGCCTATTTCTTGGTCCTGCCGGCGGCGTTCCATTTTCTCATCATGGTCACCCCGGCGGGGGTGTCAATGATGACTGACATCAGCCATTACCTCAGCTTTGTACTTTCGATCTTCTTTGCTTTTGGCTTGAGTTTTGAAGTGCCGGTAGCGGTCGTACTATTGGCGGCAATGGGAATTGTACCGGTGGCCAAGATGCGCCGAGCTCGGCGTTACGTAATCGTCGGTGCATTTGCGTTAGCGGCGATCATTACTCCACCCGATGTACTGTCACAGACTTTGCTGGCGGTTTCATTGATCTTGTTGTTCGAGTCGGGTCTGCTGGCCGCAAGCTTGCTGATACGCAAGCGTCACCACGATCAGGACGGCGAATCCACACCCTGATAAGCGGCTATTTCGCAGTAGCTCAGGCCGAACCCATCAGCCGGGCTGGCCCGGCAGGCTTTTGTTTCATTCCGGAAGAGGCCCCGGGGTTGTCTTGATAGGGTATGCAGCGACCATTGCCTGTACCGCGTGCAGAGCCTGATTCAACCACCAGTCCTTAGCGGCCAGTGCGGCGGCATCAGCCATCTTGGATGATCTGGCGATTCCATGAGCAGCTAAGTGGCCGGGCAGATCCGCCTCACGGCTCACCGGTTGCATGGGTGTGTCTACATGGACGCGTAGATGCTCGGCAAGTTCCACATTCGGTTGGATCCCCCGGGCCTGGATCGAGGTGCCAGCCGGGGTGTAATACCGTGCCGTGGTCAGTTTGATGGCGGCACCATGGCCGATTGGGATGACCGTTTGTACCGAACCCTTACCAAAGGTTCGACGACCCATCAGTACGGCCCGGTGCTGATCTTTGAGTGCTCCGGCGACGATTTCTGCTGCCGAGGCAGTGCCGCTGTCGATCAGAACGACCAGTGCAGCACCATGCAGAAGATCTCCCGGTGAGGCGTTGAAATGCAGGTCGGCTTGTTGCACCCGACCGCGGGTAGTAACGATGGTGCCATGGTTCAGAAAGTCATTGGCGACCCCTACTGCTGCGGTCAGCAAGCCACCTGGGTTGGAGCGCAGATCCAGCACCGCCCCACGCAAGGGCCCGTATTTTTTCTGTAAATGCCTGATCTGACGACGGAGATCCTCCGCAGTATCCTGTTGGAACTGACTGATACGCAGATAGGCAATTCCCGGAGCCAGCAAACGTGAGCGCACACTGGCTACTTCGATGTGCTTACGTAGCAGATGGATGGTTACCGGTCGAGAGCTGCCGGTATGCAGCACAGTCAGCTGTAACTTGCTTTCCGGTGGGCCACGTAGCGAGTTCGAGGCGGCATCCAGGGCCTCAGGATCCACAGCCTTGCCATTGATCCCGATAATGGTGTCGCCAGCGCGAATGCCGGCACGGGCAGCCGGAGTTCCATCCAGCGGCGCGATAACTTGCAGTTTGCCGAAGCGTGTTGTGACCACGACACCGATACCGACGTACTTACCACTGGTGTCCTCTTGCAACTGTGATATCGCTTGTTGGTCGAGAAACTCGCTGTGGGGGTCCAGCCCGGCCAGCATGCCCTGCAGTGCGTATTCCATCAGCTGGTGATTGCTGACTTTGTCGACATAGGCTTTCTTGACCAACTCAAAAGAACGGGTGAAGGTCTGGATATCCTGTAACGACGGTGTTGCCGTGGGTTTTGTTGTAGGTGGAATGGGGACAACCGGGGGCTGCGTCACAGCATGGGCGAGTGGTGCCGCCAGTAGCGGCAGTAACAGGATTGAAATGATAAAGGAGCGGGGCATGGGGGACAGGACTCTGCGTGGCTGAGTCCATTATGCATGGCTGGAACGGTTTCGGTGTGGACGTACTGAGAGAAATCTTTACCTGGCGACTGTTTCAGGTCTGCTGTCTGAGCAGCTCTGTTCCCGCATATCGCGGCAGCTGGTTACGGGGATTGTCCACGATTCTGCATTGGGGCTCGGTATTAGTGCAGGGCACCAAATCCCACCAGGGCGTTAAAAAAGATGTGGGCAACGATGGCCGGCAGCAACGAGCCTGAGCGAATCCGCAACTCGGCGGCCGTCCAGCCTAGTGCAGCGATAGGCAACAAGCCGAACCAGTATCCGGACTGTTCGGGGTAGTGCAAGCCGGCGAACAGCAGGGTACTGATGATCATGGCCCCGCGCTTGCCCATCGGGCCCGATAGCGCACCCAGTAAAGCCCCGCGAAACACCCCTTCTTCGAAAATGGGCGCCAGCAACACGCTTATAGCGGTGGTGGCCCATACTGCTATCCCCCCTGTTACGGGGAGGGAAAGTGAAGCGAAGGGGGCTGCCTCGGCAACCGGGCGGGGTAACAGCCAAGCAATCAAACCCGCGATGACCGCTAGAACCAACCCCCATACCTCACCGAGCACCAACCAGTGGCGATTGGTACGATGAAATCCGTAGCCTGGAAGATCGGCAGATCCCCACAGGGAACGATTACGCTGGTGCAGCCAGGCAAATACCAGTAAGCCGGCCAAAAGTTGCACCAGCAGCAGCGTGATAGTCCGTGTCCAAGCCAGCGGCAACAAATAGGCCCATTGCTGGGAGGTCGCCATCACCAACAGGAATCGGTTCATGCCGATTAGGAGTACCAG
>CAYOLM010000166.1:0-3824 GCA_964404785.1 uncultured Mizugakiibacter sp. | reverse complement strand
CTCAAGCAGCGTTGGCGGTTCCGTGGTACTGCAGCACACTGAATAGGAGAACAATCATGCGTAAACTTAGCATTGCCCTAGCGTTGGGATTGAGCGCCAGCTTGATTCTGGCAGGCTGCCAGAAGAAACAGGCTGAGCAGACCCAACAGACGGCTCAGATTAGCAGACCGAGTAGCCCTACCGACATCGCCGCTTGGCAGACATACATGCAGCAACTGGTCATCAAGAACATGCAGGGCATGACCGCCCAACAACCCTATGTGTATTTTGTTCCGGCAGGTGCCGATTCGAGCGATCAGGCACAACGTGATCGGCAGCTCGAACAGGTCCAGGGCATGGTATCTCGTGGGGTGCTGCCAGGTAATCTGATTGCCCTCGGTGGTCCTGACTCGCAGTTCACTGCAAACATGCTCATCAACGCTTTCACGGGGGCGCAGTCGGGCTCGTTCCATGGGGTGATCGTGTTGTTCATGGGCAACAAGGCGGATGAGGCGAAGGTGGCTGCGGTTATCAAGCCTACCGGGGCGATTTTCCGGTTCGTACCCATGTAAGCTTGAGTTGATGTAGTCCGTCCCAAGCCTTATGAACTTTTCATAGGGCATTGCGGATTACTGGCACGGCTATCAACGGCACTGTTTGCGAGCCCGTTTGCCTCAATCAGACGATCGCCATGGTCGACGAGCACTATCTGACCGGCCCCCGCCGATATACGCAGGCGTGGGAGAGCCAGCCGAACCATGGGAGCGATGAAGGATATCCAGGCGAATTCCGATTGTCTGGAAACCCGGGTATTGCTACTTGAAAAGCTGCAGATGTTGCATTGCCGGTGATGTTCCCAAGGGCAGGAAATGTGGAGGCACTGATCATGCGACTTTGGTCAATTCCAGGTAATTCTCAGCGTCTTGATGGCGGGGCAATGTTTGGCAATGTTCCCAAAGCTTTGTGGAGTCGCTGGATTACGCCTGATACAGAAAACCGGATTCCGTTAGCTTGTCGCTGCCTGCTGATACGTGATCTGAATGGGCACAATGTATTATTCGAAACAGGCATCGGAGCGTTTTTAGAGCCAAGCTTACGTCAGCGCTATGGGGTGCAGGAAGATCAGCACATACTGCTGGATGGCCTGGCTGCATTAGACTTGGGCGATGAAGATATTGATGCCGTGGTTCTATCGCACCTGCATTTCGATCACGCGGGTGGACTATTGGCCCCCTATCGTAAAGATGCGCCACTGAAGCTACTGTTTCCACGGGCCCGATTCATCATCGGTCGAACCCATTGGCAGCGGGCTCGACAGCCCCATCCACGCGACCGAGCTTCGTTCATTCCTGGGCTTTGCGAGCTGCTTGAACAGAGCAACCGGCTTGAACTGGTCGAGGGTGAATCCAGTGCCATGCTCGGGCCCCAGGTGCGTTTCAGTTATTCCGAAGGGCATACCCCGGGACTGATGCTGGCTGAAATTCGCTCTGCCGTCGGTGGCCAGGCTGGGCTCGTGTTTTGTGCCGATCTGATCCCCGGTAAGCCCTGGGTACATTTACCTGTGACCATGGGTTACGACCGTTATGCGGAACGTTTAATTGATGAAAAACGTACTTTTCTGGATGATAAGCGAGCTCGTGGGGTTCGCTTGTTCTTTACCCATGACGCTGAGACAGCCATGGCTGAGGTCGAATGTGATGAGCGTGGTCGCTATGTCGCGATTCGGGCGCAGACCTCTGTGCAGGATATGCCATTGTGATGGAGCGATGGCTCTATGGGTCTCGATGGAAGCATGGTTGGTATCGACTGGCACCGTGGACCTTGTTGCTACTTGGGGGGTTGCTGGCGGCCTTGACTGGGCAGGGACAGGTTCGGCACTTGCAGGCACTGCTTCAATATGGTGGTGAAGTAAAGGATCTTGGGCGGCAGGCCAGGCCCGCGGCATCCCTGGATTCTTACATGGTGCGGGTGGTGGCAAGGCCGCATGTCATCCAGCCTGCAGTCGATGCCCAATTCGGCCAGAGCGTGAAAACAACTCGTTTGATACGCGATGTGGCGATGTTCCAGTGGCAACAGGTGAATGTGGGCTACGGTCCGGAATACGAACTGGAGTGGCACACTGGTCGGGTAAATTCAGCGCATTTCACGAGGCCACGGAGGCACCGTAATCCATCATTGCCAGTATTCGCAGCGAGTTTTCTTGCACCGCAGGTACGCTTGGATGGTTTTCTTCTCGCTCCGAAACTACTCAAGGCGATTATCGGCGAAGTGCCGGTCCAGCCCGATGTTCGGGCCCTACCGAAAAATCTAAAGGCCAGTTTCCGGCTTGTTGGCAATGCTTTGGTAACGGTGTCGCATCAACGTCCAAGATTGGGTGATATACGAGTAAGCTGGCAGGCGACACCCCTGCAGGTGATCACTGTTTTTGCGAAAGTTCAGGGTAGCCAATTGGTGCCGGCTCGGGATGCGGCAGCAGGTCATGGTTTTATCGTGCAGCTCGGGGATCAAAGTCTGGCAAACCTACTACCCAGGGTACCGGATGGCCCCATGTATGCCGCAGGGCGGCTGGGTTTGGCATGGCTACTGATGACGCTGGGTCTGGCCGGTTGGTGGGGCCGGGCCGGGCGGACCGATTCACTCCGTCGTCAGGGCATCGTGGCGGCGATTGCCGGGGCTGGGCTGACCGGGCTGATCCTTGGTTTGGTCTGGATTACTACGCGTTTCTACTTGGGGACGGGTCTGTCGGTGGGTGGACTGATTCTGGCTGGGGTAGCGTGGTGGGTCAGGTTACGCAAGGATTTTCCTGGGCGAGGAGAAGCCCAGGATCGTGACTGAACGGGGATGCCCCAGGTACGCTGTAACGATTACCTCTACCGATCAATCATGCTGCAGCCACCAGAGGCCGGCATAGAGTTTCGGGTCGATGGGAATCCCTTGTGATTGGCGCTCTTGCAGCCATTGTGCGGCTACATCCACCGGGATTTCGTGGACCAGGATATTTTCCGTTGCATCGCCTCCTCCGGGGCCGGTTTTACGTAACTCTCTGGCGCGTACGAAATGGATGATTTCCGTACTCATCCCAGCTGAAGAGGGACCCGAAGCCAGTAGCTCGAAGCTTGTCGCCACATAGCCGGTTTCTTCCTCAAGTTCCCGGCGGGCACTGTCAAACACATCCTCTTCGGTGGCACCGGGCAGGTCGCCGATCAGACCGGCAGGCATCTCAATCGTCGAGGCGCCAATCGGTATCCGGTATTGTTCGACAAAAAGTACCTGTTGCTGTGGGGTCACGGCCACGATTACTACTGCGCCAGCGGGCGTGTTACGTTCGACATACTCCCAGCGGCCTCGGCGTTTCAGATTTAGCCAGCGGCCTTGATACAGTATCTGTTCTGGAGCCTCGGCATCATCGGGACGCTTGACTTGCCCAGGATGGGAGGGTGGTTGCTGCATCATTCGGCCCCAATCTGCGCCATACAGCGCTGGCGGATACCGTGTCCAAGGCGCTGCTGCTCACACCAGTGCTGTAGGGCTTGCACGTCACCTCGGCCACGGCGCAGAGCGTCGACATGCTGAGGTACCGGTGCATCCAGAGCAATGGTTGCCAAGCGTTGTGATAATAGGGCATTGGCACGATGCTGATGCAGCCGTCGAGCGATCCCGGCGGCTCCGCGTATGGGCATGGAAGGAACCTGATCCAGGTTTTTGAGTAGATTTTCCAAGTTGTCAAAATGTTGCAGCAGTGCTGAAGAAGTTTTGGCCCCGATCCCCGGAACGCCAGGGATATTATCTGCGGCATCACCTGCCAAGGCCAGGAAGTCGATCACCTGATCGCAACGTACCCCAAG